>JAGWML010000212.1 GCA_028873155.1 Acidobacteriota bacterium | reverse complement strand
CGGCGCAAGCTTCAATCAATCTTGTCGTGCTTCTCAAGATTGTGTTTGGCGCAAAGGATTTGAATGTTCTCGGGGCTCTTGGATGAACCACCTTTGGAATAGGGAATGATGTGATCAAAATGCAGGCCATTGTGAGCCCCGCATTTTCTGCAGCGCCCGTGGTCCCGCTTCCAAACCTCGAACTTTACCCATCCTGGAATAATTCGGTCGTCTTCTTCTGTCAGGGAAGGATCTGAAGCGACTAAACCAGCGTTCCAATGGTTCAATTGCAGCTTAAACTTGAAGACCTTCCGGCCATTGGAATCAGCGACCCAGGAATCCACGAGGTCAAAGACGCCGTTGAATGCCCAGATGCCCGGTCGAATCTTCTCAAAGACGCGCACTTGGACTGGCCGAACACCCTGTGACTTGTGGTGCTCTGCAGCTTCGGCGAACAGGCCGTTTTGGGTCAACGAACCGCCGAGATTATTCCGCGGCTGATCGACTTTCTTCGGGTCAGGGCAGGAAGAAGTTGTAGGGCAGTCGTGACCTTCGTAAATGAGGACGCGGCCCTCATCTTCGATCTGGTCATCATACGGAGCATTGGGTCTACGACTCATCAAGAGCACAGGCCCTCCGGGTAGCCGGAAGTTCATCCCTTGCTGCAAACTTACGCCGACCAAGGCCGTCATCTCGGTGTAGGAAATGATTTGACCTTGAATGATTTCGCCGCCCATGCGGCTCAATTATAGAGTCCCGATGGAGCGGTATCCGACTCTCACGCGATAATGCGCCTACCGCATCCCGGCAAACTCCGACCGGTGGCGGCTGTAGAAGAAGTAGATCAGCAGGCCGGCGAGGAGCCACGCAAAGAAGGCCAGCCACGTCAGCACTTCCAGGCCCATCATCAGCACCACACAAAAGATGATGCTGAGCACCGGGAACAGCGGCCCTAACGGCGCGCGGAAGGCGCGGTGCCGCTCCGGCTCGCGGTAGCGCAGGATGAGGACGGCGATGGAGACCAGCACAAACGCAAAGAGCGTTCCGATATTCGACAGATTCGAAACGGTGCCGATGTCCAGCAGTCCTGCCGGAATGCCCACGACGAAGCCCGCAACCCACGTGGCCACGGCCGGCGTGCGGAAGCGCGGATGAATGTTGCTGAACACCGTGGGCAGCAGGCGGTCGCGCGACATGGCGAACCACACGCGCGCCTGGCCAAGCTGAAACACCAGGATCGACGAGATCATGCCCAGCATGGCGCCGATGAGCACAAAGAGGCGCACCCAGTGCAGGCGCTCGCCGCCGGGCATGAGCGAGAGCCGCTTCAGCGCATTGACGACCGGCGCGGCGTCTCCCATCACCGAGTGCCACGGCACAATGCCGCTCAGCGCAATCGCCACGCCGCCGTAGAGCAGCGTGCACGCGATGAGGGTGGCCAGAATGCCGAAGGGCAGGTCGCGCTGCGGATTGCGACACTCCTCGGCCGCAGTAGAAACCGAGTCAAATCCGATGTAGGTGAAGAAGATGATGGAGCCGCCGGTCAGCACGCCCGTCCAGCCGTTGGGCATGAAAGGATGCCAGTAGTGCGGCTTGACGAAGCTGGCGGCTGCGACGATGAAGACCAGGATCGCGCAGATCTTCACCAGCACCAGGATGTTGTTCGTGCGTGCCGACTCGCGAATGCCGCGCACCAGAATCACGGTGAGAATCATCACGACAAGGAAGGCCGGAATGTTGAAGCCCATATGCCAGCCGGGCAAGTAGAGATCGTGCCCGGCAAAGTCCTGCAGCCCCGTGGGCAGATATGCGGGCGAGATCCACATGAGCGGCAGGTGCAGGCCAAACCAGTCCAGCAGGTCCACCGTGTGCGCGGCGAAGCCCACGCTCACGCTCATGTTGCTGAAGGCGTATTCGAGAATCAGGTCCCAGCCGATGATCCACGCCACCAGTTCACCCAGCGTTGCGTAGGTGTAGGTGTACGCCGAACCCGCGATGGGAATCATCGACGCCAGTTCTGCGTAGCAAAGGCCTGTGAAGACGCAGACGATTGCGACCAGCACCAGCGAAAGCGCCAGCGCCGGACCCGCACCGGGGCGGCCTGCCATCGCCGTATGCGTCAGAAGGTAGTGCAGCAGCGGTGTATTTTCGATCGAGGGTGCATCGAAGCGCTGACCCGCCATCGCCGTGCCAATTACGGTGAAGATGCCCGAGCCGATAACGGCGCCGATGCCGAGTGCGGTCAGGGACCATGGCCCAAGCGATTTCTTGAGCGAGTGTTCCGGATCTTCCGACTCACGAATCAGCTTATCGATGGACTTGCAAGCGAAGAGTTGGCTGGCCAGGTTGGTTCTCCTGTGATTGCTGCGTCCTGAAGGGTTCGCTTGAAAAAGAGCGCCTTCGTCGCAGTGTACAGAGGGAGGACGTTTGGATGGAAGCCCCGTCGCGCGTAGAGCACCCAGCCGAACCGGATGGCCGGAAAGACGAAAAGGGCCAGCCCTTGTGGGCTGACCCTCGGGTCCTGCATGTTTTATCGGCGGCTTAGCGCTTCGACTGGCCGCGCACCAGCTTCTTGACCTTCTGCTTGTTGGAGCCGCGCGGGGTTGTCCGCTTCGCCTTCGGGGCGGCCTTCTTGCGGGCGGCGCGCTTCACCTTCTTGCGTTCCTGCCTGTCTTCAATCTTTTTCGTATCTGCCACGCTGAACCTCTTTCCCTGCAATGTCTTCAATGTGTCCCGGCAATCGGGCGATGTGCATTGTTATGGTAACAGGGTCTGCGTTGCGGTGAAAGCGCATCCTCGGTGGAGAAGCCGCATTTCGAGAATCGATGAGTTTGATTGAAGCGTACAATAAAGACTGATACGCGTCTGGATATCTCCAGCCTGCTCGGCTTAGGCCGTCCCACCGCTCCTGACGAGCTCCGCAGCCCACGCAACAATTGCATGTTCGCGAGCCACTCGAGAACTGAAGTCCGGAGATCGGAGTCCATCCTTGTTACGTTCCAATCGGATTCATCGCGCGCTTGCGCAGGGAATGAACCGTTTTGAAGTGTGTCAGCTTGTTTCCAAAGGCGTGAAGGTTACGCACAAGACGCGCTCGCGCTTTGAAGACACCATCAATGACACGCTCGACTATCTGGGCACGCACGATGTGCCGAACGGCGGTTTGCACCCCGCCGCGTCCAAGACGGCAGCAAAAGCGTGAACGCCTGACAACGCTCACGATGCGCAGCAAATAGAAAAGGGACGGCCGATGCCGTCCCTATTCTATTTTCAGTGAAGCCAAATCCGCGAAAGACTAGACCGCCTGAACGTTCTCAGCCTGCCAGCCCTTGGGGCCCTTGGTCACGTTGAACTGGACCTTCTGGCCTTCCTGCAGTGAACGGAATCCGTTCGACTGAATGGCGGTGTGATGGACGAAGACGTCCTCGCCGTTCTCACGGCTCAAAAATCCAAAACCCTTGGCGTCGTTAAACCACTTGACTGTGCCTGTTTCCATTGTGTGTTTTTCCTTTGGTGCAAATTTACCGCGAACGCAATGTGGAAGTGTTTGCGTGCAGAGCGGTAACTCGGAACAGGCAAGGACTTCTAGATCGAATTCTACGACTGATTGAGTATAGCACGGATTCGTGCGCGCTTTGTGCGTGGTTTACAGCTTCTGGAGGTTGGCGAACTTTTCCATCAGCTTCTTCATGCCATGGCGGTTGAACATCACGGTCAGCTTGGCCTCGTCGCCTTCGCCCTCGCGATAGAGGATCGTACCTTCGCCATACTTACCGTGCCGCACGCGCTGGCCTTTCTTCAGCCCGGTCTCGCCGGTGGGCGCGGGCAGGTCCATCGTGGGGCGCAGCGGCGCGCCGGTCTTGGGCTTGAACCCGGTTGTGTCCGCACCGCGCCCGCCGAAGAAGCGCGCGATGTTGTCGAGCGATTCCGGTGTCTCTGCCGTTGAAGCGGCCGTGGAGTCGGTCGATGCAGGTTTGCTGCTCGTCTTCATCCACGGAGCCACAAACGGTTTGGAGGTTTCGCTGCGGGAGCCAGAGCTGATCCGCGACGAGGATGTTCTCTCACGGAAACTCGGCGCCTCCTGGCTTTCATTCTCATAGTCATAATGCTGGTCGCCGAATTCGCTGCTGCCCGGCCTGCGTCCTGCGCCGTAGCTGCGTGCCGCGCTGGACCACGCCGCGTTGCGTTCACTCAGATTCTCCATGAGCTGATGCGGCACCTCTTCCAGAAAGCGCGAAGGCAGGCTCATCTCGGGCGCATCGCTACCATAGCGCCGGCGATACTGCGCGCGCGTGAGGATCAGTGTGTTCATCGCCCGCGTCATGCCCACATAACAGAGCCGCCGTTCCTCTTCGAGCTCCTCCGGATTATTGAGTGTGCGCGAATGCGGAAACAGGCCCTCTTCCAGCCCGGCCAGAAAGACCAGGGGAAACTCCAGTCCCTTGGCCGCATGCAACGTCATCAGGGTTACGCGCGCATCGGGGTCAAACTGGTCGGTGTCCGACGCAAGCGCGGCGTGATCCAGAAACTCGGCCAGTGTCTCGCCGCGGCCTTCGGCATCGTGCGCTGCGTTGGCAAGTTCCTTCAGGTTTTCAATGCGGCTGAAGGCCTCCGGCGAGCCCTCGGTTTCAAGCGCCTTAATGTAGCCCGTCCGATCGATGAGAAAGCGAATCAGCTCCGGCAGCGTCGCCGCATCGCCCGGCGCGCGAAAGGCAGGTGGCTCAGCTACGTCGCCCGCGCCTGAGCCAGAGGCCTCTTGCTTCGGCATCTTCAGAAATGGCCTCTTTGCCGCTGCCGCAAACGGCGAGAAGTGCGAGGCATCCAGCAGCGGCATCTGGTCTTCATTGCCGCCAAAATCGAAGCTCGTGTCTGGGGCTTTTGTGTGCGCGGTTGCCTGGGCAGACTCTTCAGTCGTCGCACCAAAGGCAAAATCCGTATCTTCATCTGGGGGAGCCGCGCCCACGTCGGCCATCAGCTTGCCCGCAAAGTCAGGGTCCATCATCGCCTGTGCATCCAGAATGAGCTGGCGAAAGCTCTCCAGCGCCATCAGGGCGCGCCCCGGAACCAGCCGGCTCTGTAAGGCCGCGCCGATCGCCTCCCAGGTTGATGTGCCCGTTTCGAGCGCCAGCCGCTCCAGGGTTTCCAGCGTCGTTTTGCCAATGCCGCGCGTCGGGGTATTGATGATGCGCTGCAGGGCCATCGAGTCATG
>JAGWML010000211.1 GCA_028873155.1 Acidobacteriota bacterium | reverse complement strand
TCGACGAGCACCAGCTCAAAACTATCTCCCACCTGTTCCATCACCTGTTTCAGGCGGGCATACATGACTGTGACGTTTTCCTCTTCGTTATGAAAAGGAACGACGATAGAGTACTTCGGCATATCTATCAGTATAGATGCGGGTTTGATTCAATTGGGTGAAAAGATTCCGCGCTGTGCCGCGCGGCAAAACCCGCTCCTGGATCACTCAATCCCGGTTGCGCGCGCCATCAGTGGTCCAGTTCGTCGAGCATACCCTGCATCTCGCTGAGCGCATGGCGGTTACCGGTGCGCGCTGCACAGGAGATACCGTCCTTGAGACGGGCAATTGCTTCCGGAACGCGTTTCGCATTCGCCAGCGTCTGCGCAGCCATAAAGTAACCCGCCGTGTAGTCGGGGTCGTTGGTCAGCAGCGTGTCAAACTCCGCCAGCGCTGCTTCGACCTGCCCGCTGCCCGCCAGTTCCATGGCAATGCCATAGCGGACAAAGCTGTTCTTCGGGTCCAGGGCAAGAATCTCCTTCAGTCCAGCAAGCTTATCCATTCCGTATCCTGAGAACGCCTCGCGGCGGCATTTGCGTAATTGGCAGGGATTGCCGAAACTGGAATCAGCACTTCTGCGCGGCTTCCCTGCTGCTTTGATTGTATCGGGAAGAAGAAGCCGACCCGCAGCGCACCCGGAACGGAGCAGACAGAGATGAGTTCGGCTGAACATTTGCCCGCGGCACGCACAGTGGCCAGCACGCAGTCGGAGATGACAGAGATCATCCTGCCCAACGATACGAACACTCTGGGCAATCTGCTCGGCGGGCGCCTGATGCACTTCATTGATCTCACCGGCGCAATGGCGGCCTATCGCCACACGCGCACGCACGTGGTCACGGCCGCGATGGATCACATCGACTTCATCCAGCCTGTGCACGTGGGCGATCTGCTCATTTTGAAGTCGAACGTCAACCGCGCGTTCACCAGTTCGCTGGAAGTGGGCGTCAAGGTCTGGGTCGAGCACCCTCAGACCGGCGTGCTGCTGCACGTGGCCAGCGCGTATCTGGTTTTTGTCGCGATCGACAAAGACGGCAAGCCGGTTAAGATTCCCGCGCTGCTGCCGGAGACGCCGAATGAGATTCGCCGCTATGCCGACGCGTTGCGCCGCCGCGAGCACCGCGAGGCAGAAACGGCCCGCCGCAAGCAGGAACGGCGCGAACAGGCCGAGCGGCTGAAGGCGGAAGCAGCGAAGGTCTGATCCACATCGAACGATTCAGAAGGAACGGAAGGAGCATCTCAAACCAATGGCGCACTCAAATGCCATGCCCGCACCGGTCGCACTGCCGGGCGTTTCCAAGATCATCGCAGTCGGTTCCGGCAAGGGCGGAGTCGGCAAGACCACAGTCGCCGTCAACCTGGCGATTGCGCTATCGCGGCTGGGCCAGCGCGTGGGCCTCATCGACGCAGACATCTATGGGCCAAACGTGCCCACCATGATGGGTTCCGCGCAGCAGCCGCGCGTGGGCGCCGACAACCAGATTGAGCCCAACGACACGCATGGCATCAAAACGATCTCCATCGGCTACATCTCGCCGGGCGACAAGCCGCTGGTGATGCGCGGGCCGATGCTGCACCAGATTATCCGCCAGTTTCTGCAGCAGGTGAACTGGGGCGAACTCGACTACCTGATCGTGGACCTGCCCCCTGGTACAGGCGACGTGGTCATCTCGCTGGTGCAGACCGTGCCGCTGACGGGCGCGGTCGTTGTCTCCACGCCGAGCGACGTAAGCCTGCAGGACGCGCGCAAGGCACACGAGATGTTTGCGCAGGTGAACGTCGAAGTGCTGGGCATCGTGGAGAACATGAGCCACTTCACCTGCCCGCATTGCCACCATGAAATTGACATCTTCTCCAGAGGCGGCGCGGAGCGAACGGCGAAGCAATTCAACATTCCCTTCCTCGGTTCGATTGAGTTGATCCCGGCGATTCGCGAAGGCGGCGATCGTGGACTGCCGGTGACGCTGGCTGGGCCTAAAAGCCCGCAGGCCACCGAGTTCTTCAACGTGGCAGAGAAGTTGATGGAACGCGCCGAAGCTGCGGCTGCCGCGGCGAGCGACGTGATCGAGATCAGCTAAGCCACTCTATTCAAAATGAGCGCAAAAAGGCTCTCCATAACGGAGAGCCTTTTCGCGCATTGAATGCGCCGCCTACAGGAAATACTCGAAGTCCGTTTCGACCTTCATGCGACGGTGAATCTTGAAGATGTGCCCGGCCTGGCGCGATGGATTCAGCTCCACGTAGTTGCGCGGCCCATGCCACAGGTAGCGCTCGCCGGTGAGCAGGTCCTCCGCCTCATAGCCGCGGTCATAGGGAATCTCGAGCTCGCCGAGCGGCAGAGAAACAAAGCCGGACTGCGTGTGGTGCGGGTCGAGGTTGACGACCATGAGCAGCAGGTTCGAGCGGTCCTCTGACTCCTTGGTGTAGCAGATGAGCTGATCGTTTTCCGTAAAGTGGAAGCGCAGCGACCAGTCTCCCTGCAGCGCCTCATTCCCGTTGCGAATCGCGTTCACGGTTGCAACCAGCGGCCTCAGGCTGTGCGGGCGATCCAGGTCCCAGTGGCGGATCTCGTACTTCTCTGAGTCGAGATACTCCTCGCTGCCCTGGCGCACGGGCTTGTGCTCCATCAGTTCAAATGCAGGTCCATAGATGCCGTAGTTCGCGCCGAGCGTAGCCGCGAGAAGTAGACGAATCGAAAACGCAGCACGTCCGCCAATCTGCAAAAACTCGGTGAGAATGTCCGGCGTGTTCGGCCACTGGTTCGGGCGGAAGAACTCGCGCACCGGCGTTTGAGTCAGCTCAGTGAGATAAGCCGTCAACTCGCCCTTTGCGTTGCGCCACGGGAAGTATGTATACGACTGGCTGAAGCCAAGCTTCGCGAGGCGATACATGATCTTGGGCCGCGTGAACGCCTCCGCCAGAAAGAGCACTTCCGGATGGTCCCGCTTGATCGCGGTGATACACCACTCCCAGAAGGGAAAGGCTTTGGTGTGCGGGTTGTCGACGCGGAAGATGGTCACGCCTTGCGCAATCCAATACTCAAATACGCTCTTCAGCTCCTGCCACATCCCCGTCCAGTCTTCGCTCTCGAAGTCGAAGGGATAGATGTCCTGATATTTCTTCGGCGGATTCTCGGCATACTGAATTGTCCCGTCGGGCCGCTTGCGAAACCAGTTCTCGTGCTCGCGCACATACGGATGATCGGGCGCGGCCTGGAATGCGATGTCCATGGCGACAGAGAGATTGAGCTGCTGCGCCTTCGCAACAAAGCGCCGGAAGTCATCCAGTGTGCCCAGCGCAGGCAGGATGGACTTGTGGCCGCCTTCTGCCGATCCGATGGCCCACGGGCTGCCGTGGTCGCCCGGCTTCGACTCGGGGTTGTTGTTGCGGCCTTTGCGAAAGGTGCGCCCGATGGGATGAATGGGCGGCATGTAAACAACGTTGAAGCCCATCTCCGCGATGTAGGGCAGCCGGCGCTCGCAGTCGGCAAAGGTGCCGTGCTGGCCGGGCTGCTGCGCCGTGGAGCGCGGGAAAAACTCATACCACGAACTAAACCGCGCGCGGACCGGCTCGACGACAATCTTCACTTCGCGCTCGGACTCGGTGGCGTTGCGCTTGTCGGGATAGCGCTGCACCAGCTCATGCAGCGTAGGGTCAGTCGCATGGATGCGCAGCTCCTTGGCCGCCTTGCCTGACCGCAATACTTGCGCGCGCTCGCGCAGCCACATGGCGTCCGCTCCGCTAGCGCGGTCCGCTGTTTCGCTGATGAGATCCGCTCCGATGAGATAGTCAACAGGCGCATCAGAGTCCGCCTTGATGCGCTTGAGCAGCGCCACGCGCCATGTTTCAAAGTGGTCAACCCAGCCCAGCACCTTGAAGCCGTAGCGGCCCAGCTCGCTCACGCGAAACGCAGCGGTCCAGCGGTCATTGACCAGCGGGTGCATGCGAATCTCGGTCCACTCATCCGAGCCCTCGCGATGCGCCAGCAGCGACGCAGCAATGGAGTCATGCCCGTCGGTGAAGATGTCGGCTTCGACGCGCACCTGGTCGCCGACGGTGCGCTTGGCCGGAAAGCGACCCGCGTCTACCTCCGGAGAGATGGCTTCAATTACAACGCGCTTGCGTCCGTCTTTGGGAGTGTGGCTCATGGCGTTCGTTCGTCCTTCGTGTTTGCAGGCTCTCAGGCAATCGCATCGCAGCTCCGCGTGGCGCTTCGATGCGGAAAGGGCTTCTGTTACTTGTGCGCGCTTCGTTTGCGTTCTTCGATGAGCTGCGCATAGAGCGCGATGGTCTGGTGTGCGATGGCGGTCCAACTGAAGATCTCTTCGACACGGCGTCGTCCCGACTCGCCATAACGGCGGCACTTCTCCGGGTCCTGCAGCATTTCGTTCAGGCGTGTCGCGAGATCGCGTGCGAACTTCTCCGGGTCCCGCGGAAAGCTGGTCACCGGGTCCGCATCGAACGGAACCAGGTAGCCCGTTTCCCCTTCGACAACGACTTCTTTAATGCCGCCCGTGGAGCTGGCCACGACCGGCGCGCGGCAGGCCATCGCCTCAAGATTGATGATGCCAAAGGGCTCGTAGACTGAAGGACAGCAGAAGACGCGCGCATTGCTGTAAAGCTGTATCGCTTCCTGTTTCGTGACCATCTTCTCGATCCAGACAATGCGCGGATGCGCCTTCCGCGCTTCGTCCACTTTGCCGCGCAGCTCGGCGGCGATCTCCGGTGTGTCCGGCGCGCCCGCGCAGAGCACGACCTGCGTCTCCGGCGGCAGATAGCGGATGGCATCGACAAGATGCGTCACGCCCTTTTGCCGCGTGATGCGGCCGACAAACAGGATGTACGGCACTGCGGGATCGACGCCGTAATCGATCAGAGCTTTCGTCTCGCTGGTCTTCTGATACTCGTTCAGATCGATGCCGTTGTAGATGACGTGAATGCGCGCCGGATCCACATCGGGATACGCGCGTTGAATATCGGTCTTGGTCCCCTGCGAAACAGCAATAATGGCGTCGGCGTCCAGCATCGCGGTGCGTTCCATCCACGAGCTCATCGCGTAGCCGCTGCCAAGCTGCTCCGCCTTCCATGCGCGCAGCGGTTCCAGCGAATGCGTGGTCAGAACGAACGGCACACCGTAGAGCTTCTTGGCAAGGAAGCCCGCCA
>JAGWML010000210.1 GCA_028873155.1 Acidobacteriota bacterium | reverse complement strand
TGCCTTTCTCAACTAGCATTTTCTTCTTCACGTGGTCGCTTGGGACCACGATGAACTCATCCGGTTTGTTCTTATTGGCGTCACCCAGATTTACAAAGATATACATGTGAGATTTGTCGCCGATCTCTTTTGCATTGGGATTCAAAAGCCAAAAACTCGTATTCCGTGCATTGGTCTTGACCTGAACTGACCACGTTTTTTTGCACTCCTGATCGGTGACCAGTAAATCTGCGCCTGCTGCACTTCGCGAAGTGACTGAAACAATCCAATTTCGCTTACATAGTTCGGCGGCAACCAAATACACACCGACCATGCCTGTCATCTGACTTTTCGAAGCCATTGTTACCCTCCGGGAAAGATACTAACCCAGAAAAATCCCTGCAATGGACGCCGAGATGAGGTTGGCCATGGTGCCGGCGAGCATGGCGCGGACGCCGAGGCGGGCGAGGTCGTTGCGGCGCTCGGGGACTAAGGCGCCGATGCCGCCAATCTGCATGCCGATGGAGCCGAGGTTGGCGAAGCCGCACAGGGCAAAGGTGGCAATGGTGAAGGAGCGCGGCGAGAGGGCTGCCTTTTGCGCGCCGAGGGCGATGTAGGCGATGACTTCGTTGAGCGCCATGCGCGTGCCAAGCAGATTGCCGATGATACCGCAGTCGCGCCAGGGCACGCCGATGAGCCAGGCAACGGGTGCGAAGACGAAGCCGAGAATCTGGCCGAGGCTGCCGGGGATCCAGTGAAAGCCGGCGTGCGCGTGCGCCCAGCCGAGCAGGCTGTCAAGCAGGGCCACGAGCGCGAGAAAGCTGACCAGCATGATGGCCACGTTCATGGCGAGCTTGCCGCCGTCGATGGTGCCGCGGGCGATGGCGCCGATGAGGTTCTCTTCCTTGTGCTCTTCCTGCTCCGGGATGATGACGCGGCCCTCGGTGGCAGGGACTCCGGTTTCAGGCACGAGCATCTTTGAAATCAGAATGGTGCCGGGCGAGGTCATGATGACGGCGGCGAGCAGATGGCGGGCGGCGACGCCTTGCGCGATATACATCGCCATGATGCCGCCGGAGACGTGGGCCATGCCGCTGGTCATGATGGTCATGAGCTCGCTGCGCGTGGCGCCGGCCAGAAACGGGCGGATGGTGAGCGGGGCTTCGGTCTGGCCCATGAAGATGGAGGCGGCGACGTTCATGCTCTCTGCGCCGGAGATGCGCATGGTCTTGAGCATGATCCAGGCAAGGCCGCGAATGACGATCTGCATCACGCCGATGTGATAGAGCACGGCGAAGAATGCGGAGATGAAGATGATGGTGGGCAGCACCTGGAAGGCGAAGATGGAGCCGAGCGAGGTGTTGGGCGTGCCGAGCGCACCGAAGAGGACCCTGGTGCCCGCTGCCGTGGAGGCGAGCATGCTGTTGACGACATCGCCGGCCCAGGCCATGGCGCGCTGGCCGTAGTCAAAGCGCAGAACGATGAAGGCGAAGATGAGCTGGAGTCCGATGCCCCACGCGACGGTCCGCCAGCGGATGTGTTTGCGGTCTGTGGAGCCGAGCCATGCGGCGGCGAGGACGGCGAGGATTCCGAGCACACCTGTGAATCGATCCAATCGGCAACTCCTTTTCAGCAGCGATGCACGGCGTTTCTCCTACCTTATCCCATCGCGGAGCAGGGCCTCGGAGTTGGTCCTGGTCCAGACGCGGCTGACGAGTTCGACGGCCCTCGGGGCCTGCGGTGCGAGGCGGATGGCGGTGCGCACCAGCTCCTCCGGCTCGGGAAAGAGGCCGGGCCGCGTGGCAAAGAGGGTGGCGAGGGGCTGACCTTTTTCCACCCAGTCACCGCGATGGGCGTGGAACTCGATGCCGGCGTGGGGATCGACGGGCTCGCTGGCGCGCACGCGGCCGGCGCCGAGGCGCTGCACAGCCCAGCCGAGCTGCGTGGTGTCCATGCGCGCGATGTAACCGGACTCCCATGCCTCGATGGTGCGGCGCGCTCCGGGGCGGTGGAAGGAGTGCATCTGGTCAAAGACGCGGGCATCGCCACCCTGGGCTTCAACCATACGCAAAAAGATGCGTCCCGCGGTGCCGTCTTCCAGGACGGCTTCGGCCTTGAGCATGCCATCGTGGGGTGTGTCGGCGCGGCCGCCGAGGTGGATCATCCACCCGGCGAGAATGAGCGAGAGGGCGCGCAGAGGCTCGCTGCCTTGCGGCCGCTCGCCGCGCAACAACTGCATGGACTCGATCAGCTCGATCCAGTTGCCGGCCATGCGGCCGAGAGGCTGGCCCATGTCGGTGAGCATTGCCACGGTGCGCACGCCGCAGGCTTCGGCGGTGGTGACGAGCAGGGCGGCGAGAAACTCGGCGTCTTCCTGACGGCGCATGAAGGCGCCGGAACCTGTTTTGACGTCGAGGACCAGGCCGTTGAGGCCGGCGGCGAGTTTTTTGCTGAGAATGGACGCGCAGATCAGGCTGGGGCTCTCCACGGTCGCGGTGCGGTCGCGCAGGGCATAGAGGACGCGGTCGGCGGGAACGATGTTGGGAGTCTGGCTGATGATGGAGCATCCGCAGGACTCGAGAACGCGCTCGAACTCGGGCAGGGACATGGCGGTGCGGAAGCCGGGGATGGATTCGAGCTTGTCGAGGGTGCCGCCGGTGTGGCCCAGGGAGCGGCCGCTGATCATGGGCACGGCCACGCCGCATGCCGCAGCGATGGGCGCGACGAGGAAGCTGGTCTTGTCGCCCACGCCGCCGGTGGAGTGCTTGTCGACGGCGATGCGGCCGAGGTGGGCGGGGTTGAATTTTTCGCCGGAGTCGCGCATGGCGACGGTGAGCGAGTAGGTCTCTTCGCGAGTGAGCCCGCGCAGCCAGGCGGCCATGAGCCAGGCGGCAATCTGCTCGGGCGGAAAGATGCCGCGGGCCGAGCCGTGGACAAAGAATTGAATCTCGGCGGCGGTCATGCGCGCGCCGTCGCGTTTTTTGCGGATGAGGTCGATCATGTGCAGCGGAGTGGCTGCTGTTTCGCCTGTCTGTGCCGTGCGTTCCGTCATGCTGGAAGGAGCCCTCACGAGTGCGCTTTTTGAAACGCCAGCGGCAGCAATTCGCCGAAGGAGACGACCTTCGGCCCTTCTGCCGTGGGAAAGGCGGCCGGGGCGCCGGGGTCGATGAATTCCGCCAGCATCTGGCGGCAGGCGCCGCAGGGGGGGCTGGGCGCGTTGTTGAGATTGGCAACAGCCACGGCGGCGATGCGCAGCGCGGGGCCGTAGGTGGCGACGGCGCGAACCAGGGCCGCGCGTTCGGCGCAGATGGTGAGCCCGTAGCTCGCGTTCTCCACGTTGGCGCCGGTAACGATCTCGCCGCTGGCCAGCCGCAGAGCGGCTCCGACGCGAAAGCCGGAGTAGGGCGCGTAGGCATGGGCCGCGGCGGCGCGCGCCTCAGCCAGCAGCGCCGTAAGCGGCGCATCGGCGAGAGACAGCGGATCGTGGCCGGGTTCCATGAGACTTGAGGCTAAAACAAAGCCGCGGGTTCTGTATAGGACGCGGATGCGTCTGGAGGCGCGCGACGGCTGGAAATCTCCGCGCGCGAGGCCCTCATTCAAGTCCCGCGGCCTTCAGACCGATAAGTCCTCCATGGCGCACCCTCAATCCGCGCGGGGCGAGAAGCGGCGGATGCGGGCGGGGTGGAACGCGCGAGAGATGGCCGCATGCAGATGGATGAGCTGACGAGAGAGTTTCTGATCGAGAGCCAGGAAGGGCTGGACCGCATGGAGCGATGCCTGACCGAGCTCGAAGAGCGGCCGGCCGAGATGAGCCTGCTGGCCGAGATCTTTCGCGCGGTGCACACGATCAAGGGAACCACGGGGTTTCTGGGATTCAAGCGGCTGGAGACGCTGGCGCACGCGGGAGAGAATCTGCTGGGCCTGCTGCGCGAAGGCGCGATGGCGGCGACGCCTTCCGTGATCACCACGCTGCTTGAACTGCTGGACGGGCTGCGCGGAATCCTGAAGCAGATTGATGCGGCGGGCAGGGAAGGCGAGAGCGATGATGCGGAACTGATTGAGCGGCTGAACGCCCTGCAACCTGCGGGTGCGGCGCCGCAATGCGCTGCGGTTGCCGCAGAGACGGGCGCTGGAACGGGCATGGAGCCGGCAGCTGCGATGCCGGATGCGGCCGAGATGAAGGCGCAGGCGAGCTTTGCACCGGACTCGCAGGCACCGCAGGGACCGGAGGCGACGCGCAGCCGCAGCATGAGCAGCCCGGCGGCGGAGAGCAGCCTGCGCGTGGATGTGACGCTGCTGAATCGCATGATGAACCTGGTGGGCGAACTGGTGCTGACGCGCAACCAGGTGTTGCAGGCGACCGCGGCCGACCCGCGCATGACGATGCTTTCGCGGCGGCTGGACATGGTGACGGCCGACCTGCGCGAGGCGGTGATGAAGGCGCGGCTGCAGCCGGTGTCGCATCTGTTCTCAAAGATGCCGCGAATTGTGCGCGACCTCTCCCATCAGCTTGGCAAGCGCGTGCGCCTGGAGCTGGAGGGCCAGGAGACGGAGCTGGACAAGAGTCTGCTGGAGGCGATCAAGGACCCACTGACGCACGCGGTGCGCAATGCGCTGGACCATGGAATCGAGTTTCCGGAGACGCGGCTGTCCAGGGGCAAGGATGCGGAGGGGACGCTGCGCCTGCGCGCCGCGCAGGAAGGCTCGCATGTGATTGTGGAGGTCTCCGACGACGGAGCGGGCATCGCCGTCGAGAAGATTCGCGACAAGGCACTGGAGCGCGGACTGATCACGGCCGAGCGCGCTGCGCACCTGAGCGAACGCGAGCTGCTGCAACTGATCTTTCTGCCGGGCTTTTCAACCGCGGCGCAGGTGACGAGCGTGAGCGGGCGCGGAGTGGGCATGGACGTGGTGCGCACCAACGTGGAGAAGATCGGCGGCAAGGTGGAGATCGAGGCGCACGTGGGCCGCGGTACCACGCTGCGGCTGCGGATTCCGTTGACGCTGGCCATCATTCCCGCGCTGATTGTGCGCGGGCTGGGCCAGAGCTTTGCTCTGCCGCAGGGCGCGCTGCTGGAGCTGGTGCATGTTCCCGCGGCGCAGGCGGGCGCGATCGAGTGGATTGAAGACGCGGCTCTGTTTCGCCTGCGCGGGCGGCTGCTGCCGCTGGTGTTTCTGGACCGGTTGCTGATGCCGGGCGCGAAGCATTTCGCCGGCGGAGAGCGCG
>JAGWML010000209.1 GCA_028873155.1 Acidobacteriota bacterium | reverse complement strand
AGGTGGCGAGCCCGGCGCTGCGTCCGCTCTGGGACGAGGCACGCCGGAGGGCGGGAAAGCTGGAGGGGTTTGAGATCCGGCATACGCTGCGGGGCGGCAACCAGGAAGCCGACCGGCTGGCCAACGAGGCGATGGACAAGGGGACCGGACGCGGGCCGGGAAGCGGCACCGGAAGTGTACCAGGGCCGATTTCAGGCCGGACGGCTAGCCCGAAAACTCCGTCAGACAACAAATCCACACCGGGCGCATCTAAGAGCGTGGAAGGCTATGTGCAAGGTGGAGTTGTCCATCTCTTGGATGGCGCAATTCCAGACGGTACTTTCGTCACTGTGCATTTGAAAGGGTAATACACACGCGTAAGTGGTTCAGCGCTTCCAATCGGGATAGACTAACCAGCAGTACGTTGAAAGTTAATACAAGAAAATACAACGACTCGCGTGCAAACATCTCCCCGAGAAGGACTCAGCGAAGCATTGCGGGGATCTCGCCTTGGCTCTTGCGGTTTGCCTGAGTAGCGACACGGAGGAGCACAATGAAGGTTCAGCTTCAAAACAACAGATGGAATGGAATCTGGCAGCCCCTGCTTGCTATGGTCTGCCTGGTAGCCGTCGCAGGAATCGTTGCAGCGTGCAGTAGCGGTTCTGGGACGACAACCTCGGGCATGGCGCAGGTCAACGTCATGCTAAGCGATCCGTCGACGTGTTCAGCGCCGGATGGACCGTATTCACATGTGTGGGTCACGATCACGGATGTGCAGGCGAACGTAAACGGGACGGCCGGCTCGACGGACAGCGGCTGGACCGATCTGACGCCGGGGCTTTCTACCGCGCCCAAGCAGGTGGACCTGCTGGCGCAGGCGAATAACCAGTGCTTCCTGGCGACGCTGGGCGACAACATGCAGTTGCAGGCGGGCAGCTACCAGCAGCTTCGCATCATGCTGGCGGACAACAGTACAGGCCTGACGGCGAATGCCTGCGGCACTTCGGCCAACTGCGTGATGCTGACGTCGGATCCGTCGAACACGCCGCACGCGCTGCTGCTTTCCAGCGAAGCGCAAACCGGTCTCAAGATTCCATCAGGCCAGATCGCCGGCGGGGCCTTCAACATCAATGCCGGACAGACGAAAGATCTGGACATCGACTTCAACACCTGCGAGTCGATTGTGCAGGAAGGCAACGGGCAGTTTCGCCTGAAGCCGGTTCTGCATGCGGGTGAGGTGAGCACGACCTCGGTTTCGATGAACGGCAAGGTGGTGACGGCCGGGGCGAGCCCTGTGGCGATCGCCGGAGCCGTGGTTTCGCTGGAGCAGCCGGACTCAACGGGCGTGGACAGGATCCTTGCCTCAGCAGTGACGGCCTCCGATGGAACCTGGGTGATCTGCCCGGTGATGGAGGGCAACACCTCCAAACCGTATGACGTGGTAATTACGGGCGCAACTTCAACGGGCATTCTGTTTGCGCCGTCGATCGTGACCGGCGTGAGCGTCGGCAGCACGGTGGGTACAGTTGTCCTGAATCTGCCAGCGGGAGTGTCGGTGACGGCGGCAAGCTCCACGGCGTGGATTTCTGGACAGGTGACCTCACTGAACGCATCGAGCGCAGGGACGGCGATTGACGCGACGCTGACGGTGCTGGAAGCGGTGCAGGGCGGGACCTACACGATTCCGCTGCCGATGACCGCGACGCAGGAAGCGGAGACAGACCTGACGCTGACAACCGCGACGTTTACGACTCAGTTGCCGGCATGCAATCCGACGTCGGCCTACTGCGCGGACTACGGGCCGCTGACGCAGGGCTTCGGCACGGCGCAGTCGTCCGGACCGCTGCAGGTGTCGGCTGCGGGCGCGTACATCGGCGCGTGGTCGTCCTCGGGAGCGACGCTGAGCCAACCGAACCTGTTGCCGGCCTACGTGGTGGATGGAATCGCAACGGTTCCCAACTCGGCTAACACCAGCGATTGCAGCACCGGCGAATTGAAGTCAAGCGCGATTGTGCTGGCCGGCACGCCGCTGACAGGAACCGCCAACCTGGCCTTCACCGGTTGCCAATAAGCAACAGGTGGGTCTGAAACCAAATGGGCCGGGACTCCTGATGGAGTTCCGGCCCATTCTCTTTGTGTGCGACGGAAGCGCTGCGCGGCTGAAGGGGAATCAGGCCTGGACGCCCACGTTGTTGCGCCAGACGTGGCCGCTGCGCTCGAGCAGGCGGTCGGCACAGTCCGGGCCCCAGGTGCCGGCGAAGTAGTTGGGGAAGACCTCTGGCTCCTTGTTGGCCCAGGCCTGCAGGATGGGCGTGTAGAGGCCCCAGGTGACTTCGACACCATCGCGGTGGGCGAAGAGGGTCTGGTCGCCCAGCATCGCGTCGAGCAGCAGGCGCTCATAGCCGTTGGCGCTGGAGGTGCCAAAGGCGGCCGCGTAGTCGAAGTCCATGTTGACGGGGCATACGGACATGTTCGGCGTGTTGGGCACCTTGGCGCCGAAACGCAGGGCGATGCCCTCGTCGGGCTGGATGCGGATGGTGAGCAGGTTGGGCTGAATGTCCTGGCAGGGGCCGCCATTCTGCATGCGGTTGAAGATGAGCAGCGGCGGCTGCTTGAACTGGATGCTGATTTCGGTGGCGCGCTTTTTGAGGCGCTTGCCCGCGCGCAGGTAGAAGGGCACGCCGGCCCAGCGCCAGTTCTCGATGCCGAGCTTGACGGCGGCGAAGGTCTCTGTGCCGGACTCGGGATTGACGCGCTCCTCGTCTCGATAACCGACAACCTTGTGCCCGTCAACCACGCCGGGGCCGTACTGGCCGCGCACGGCGTCCTGGATGGGGATGGGCGGAATGGCGCGCCAGACCTTCACCTTTTCGCGGCGGACGGCATCGGCGTCGAAGCTGGAAGGCGGCTCCATGGTGACGAAGCTGAGCAGCTCCATCATGTGGTTCTGCACCACGTCGCGCAGTGCGCCAGCCTTTTCATAAAACGGTCCGCGGCCCTCAACGCCAAGCGTCTCCGACGCCGTTATCTGGACGTGGTCGATGTAATTGCGATTCCAGATAGGCTCGAAGATGCCGTTGCCAAAGCGGAAGACGAGGATGTTCTGGACGGTCTCTTTGCCGAGGTAATGGTCAATACGGAAGACCTGGCTCTCGTGGAAGACGGCGTTGACCTGGTGGTTGAGCTCCTGTGCGGAGTCGAGGTCGTGGCCGAAGGGCTTCTCGATCACGACGCCGACGCGGCCCTGCTCGGGCTGCGCCATGCCTTGCGCGCCGAGATTCTCGATGATGGCCGCGAAGTACTCTGGCGCGGTGGCGAGATAAAAGAGGCGATCGCCGCCGATCTTCTTTTCTTCGGCGATGCGGTCGAGCTCGGCCTTGAGCCCGGCGTAGTGCGAGGCGTCGTCGAAGCTGAGCGAGTAGTAGCCGACCTTTTCGACGAACTGGTCGAGTTTGGGATCGGAGGCATCGACGCCGCCAAACTCGACAATGCCGGCGCGCATATCGGCCGCGAACTCACCGCCGAGCGGGCGGCGCGCGACGCCGACGATGGCGAATTGTTTGGGCAGCAGGCCGGCCTGTTCGAGATGGAAGAGCGCCGGCAGCAGCTTGCGCTTGGTCAGGTCGCCCGATGCTCCGAAGATGACCATGATTCCGGGCTCTGGGATGCGCTCATTGCCTCGCGCGACTTGCGAAAGATCTTCGGGACTGACCTTCATCTGCACTGTTGCCATATTTCTGCCCATCCTCCTGCGTGGAGCCGTGTGTAAGAATCCTATCCTTTTTTCACCGCGTGGCCGCCGAAGGCGTTGCGCATGATCGCCAGCATGCGATCGGTGAAGTTGTTCTCCTCGCGCGAGCGGATACGGCGAATGACGGATTCGGTGATGACCGGCGCGGAGACGTTGAGGTCGATGGCCTCGAAGACGGTCCAGCGGCCTTCCCCGGAGTCAACGACGTAAGCCTGCAGGCCATCGAGCGTGGGATTGCCGGCGAGCGCGTCGGAGGTGAGGTCGAGCAGCCAGCTGCGCACCACACTGCCGCGGCGCCAGATCTCGGCAATCTGCGGCAGGTTAAGGGCGAACTCCTCCTTCTTTTCCAGAATGGTGAAGCCCTCGGCGTAGGCCTGCATCAGGCCGTACTCGATGCCGTTATGGACCATCTTGACGAAGTGCCCTGCGCCGCCGGGACCGACGTGGCCCCAGCCCTGGTCTTTAGCCGGAGCGAGCGCCTCGAAGATGGGGCTCAGATATTCGACCGGCTCCTTATCGCCGCCGATCATCATGCTGTAGCCCTCTTTCAGTCCCCAGACGCCGCCGGAGGTGCCGACATCGACGAAGCAGAAGCCCTTGGCGGTGACTTCCTGGTGGCGGCGCATGGAGTCCTTGTAGTTGGAGTTGCCGCCGTCAATGAGGATGTCGCCGGGATTCAGCAGCGGAAGAAGTTTGGCGATGGTCTGGTCAACAGGGTCGCCCTGCGGCACCATAATCCAGATAGCCCTGCGGCCTTTGAGATTGCGGGCCAGGTCTTCCAGGGAGGACACGCCCAGATTGCCCGCGGCGGTGAGCTTCGCGACCGCTTCGGCGTTGAAGTCGAAGCCGACCACCTGATGACCGCCCAGTAAAAGGCGCTCGGCCATGTTGCCGCCCATCTTGCCCAGGCCAATGAGTCCAAGCTGCATGATTCTTCTCCGTTAAATCGGCTAGAGGATATTGAGGGTGCTGAGGTTCTGGCGCAGGCTGGCGGCGCCGAGGAATTGAATCGACCTCATACCCGCTTTAGATGCGGCGGCGGTGTTCTCGGCTCGGTCGTCGATGAACAAAATGCGCTCGGGTGGGCAGCCGAGGATGTCGAGAGCGCGCAAGTAAATGGCGGGCTCAGGTTTGCGGAGTCCCACATAGCAGGAACTGAAGGCGAAGTCGAGGTAGCGGCGCAGGCCGAAGGTGGCGAAACGGTAGTCATTGGTGGCGCGGGCCTCGTTGTTGAGCGTGCCAAGTCTGCATTGGCCGCGGACGGCAAGCTCTTCAAGGATGGGCAGCGCGCTATCTGCCAGCGGCTGCGACTGTGCACACATGGAGGCGAAGAATTCATCGCGCGTAAATGAATGCGGTTCATAGAAGACAGTCTCATCGAGGTACTCATCGAGCGAGATGGCATCGCGCTCCCATGCGTCGTTGGGCGCGGCGTGACGCGCCTCGAAGGCTGCGTGGTCGAGGTGGAATTGGTCGAGGACGGCGGCGCGTTCGCGGTGGTCCCAGCCGTTGGTGAGCAGGACTC
>JAGWML010000208.1 GCA_028873155.1 Acidobacteriota bacterium | reverse complement strand
TCGACGATTTGATTTTCGCGCGTCATGCCGTTCCTCCAGCTTGCGCGAAAGGAATCGAAACGATGGACGCGTACTGAGCTGACCACCGATGCGCTTCGGCATGCGGAAGCGAATACAGCTCCGTCAGGGCTGTTCGAATAAAGCCGCCATGTGTAACCGCGACCAGCGACTGAATTTCAGCTTCTGCAAGCAGGAACCTCATCTCCAGCCGCACGCGCTCCCGAAAGGTTTCGTAGCGTTCACCCGCGGGAATCTTGCCCTCTGGGTATCGCTCCATCCACGCTCGAGCCTCCGCGGGAAACTGCTCTTCGATCTGCGTCCAATAAAGGCCCTCCCATGCGCCGAAATCGATCTCGCGCAAGCCCGGCCGGACATGCACCGCAAGTCCGAAGTGCGATGCGATCAGTTCGGCTGATTGACGCGCCCGCCTCAGATCGCTCGCATAAATCACATCCGGGCGTTGGCCGAGCATGGCTCCGACAAGCCCGATCTGCTGACGGCCGGCATCATTCAGCGGCGGATCGGAGTGACCGCAGAATAGGCCGGCCATCGAAGTCTCGCCGTGACGGATCAGAACGCAGTCTCTCATCGCATCCACGCTCCGCAAAGGTAAACGGCAATCTCGGAGATCTGAATTGTGGCGCCCATGCAATCGCCCGTGACTCCTCCGATCCGCCGCTGGTAATACAAACCGCTCACAACCGTGACCGCCAACGTAGCCAGCACTGGTTGCCACGCGGAAAGCCGCAGCAAATAGCAGACGGGAGCCAGTGCAAGTACGCTACCAATGGCGAACGCAAACCAGGACGTTCTGCCGGCGATACGTCCACCCTGGCCATCCGGCCCTCGCGCCGGCCGGAGTACGGCGCCAAGCGGCAGTGGCGTCCATCGCGCCAAAACCTGCGCTGAGACCAGATAGCTCAGCACCGTTTCAGCAGGAAGCGTGGCCAGGAGCAGCACACGAGCACCGAGCGACAACACCAGCGCAATCGCTCCAAAGCTTCCGATACGGCTGTCTTTGAGAATGCGCAGCCGGTCTTCACGCGTCCACCCGCCGCCGAACGCATCGGCGCAATCTGCCAGCCCGTCCTCATGCAGACCGCCGGTAACGACGATCATCACCAGCACCACAACGAGCGCCGTCAGCGATCTTCCCAGATGGGAGACAACGGCTCGGTAGCAAATCGCGCCCAACCCGCCGACGAACAGTCCCACCATAGGGAACCAGGCCGACGCCCGATTCAGCCGCGCCGCGTCGAGGCTTTTGAACCGGATTGGCACACGGGTCATGAATTGCATCGCGAGGGCCATGTCTTCGAGCGGCCCGATCATGCGCTCGCTCCACTCACGCCCGCGGACGCAAAGGTTGCCATCTCGGAATAAAGCCGCAACGCCGATTCGATGATCGGAATGGCCAGGACAGCTCCTGTGCCTTCCCCAAGCCTCATATTCAATCGCAATAGCGGCAAGATGCCGATGTGCCGCAGCAGAATGCGATGCCCCGGCTCTTCGGAACAATGGCCGGCAATAAGGTACTCCTTGACATGCGGGGCAAGAGCACATGAAATTGCAGCGGCAGCCGTCGAGATGAATCCGTCGCAGACCACGATCTGCCGATGACGCGCGGCGGCAAGCATGAAGCCGGTCATAGCTGCGATTTCGAGTCCGCCGACGCAGCGAAGCACTTCGAGTGGATCCATACTCTGTCCAGTGGGAAAGTGCTTCCGCAGGGCTCGGCGAATCACATTCAATTTTCGGTTACGCCCGGCATCGTCCAGGCCGGCTCCCTTCCCTGTTACTTCGCCAGCATCGCGCTGCGTAAGCATGGCGGTGATGGCGCTTGCTGATGTGGTGTTTCCTATGCCCATCTCTCCGGCAACCACGAGGTGCACACCGCGCCTATGTGTTTCCTCCGCAAGCGAAATCCCGATCGCAAGTGCGGCGCTCATTTCTGGGTCGGTCATCGCCGGCTCTTCCAGGAAGTTCCGGCTTCCTCGCCGCACCTTCATCGCGCGCAACGCGGCGCTTTCGGCCAATTCCGCATCTACTCCGGCATCCACGACGATCAACTCCGCTCCATGCTGGCGGGCCAGCACGTTGATCGCGGCACCCCCATTCAGAAAGTTCTTCACCATCTGCGCCGTCACCTCCGGTGGATACGCGCTCACCCCAGCACGCGCAACGCCGTGATCGGCGGCGAATACGTACACCGCTTTGCGCAGCGGAACCTCCAGCTTGCCGCGGCGAATCGCGACCACCTGAGCGGCGAGGGACTCAAGCTGTCCGAGGCTGCCGATTGGCTTCGTCAACCCATTCAGATGCACGGTCGCTTGTGCCAGGTCTTCCGGTTCGAGCGGCTCAACGAACTCAGCAACCGCGCGAATGCGGTCGGCGGCGGCGGGCTGCAAAATCGTCATAACGCGAATTCTCCCCTGGGGTAAACATCTGGATTGAAGTCGAATGCCGGTGCGGGACATTGAAACGCCCCCTCCAAAATGTTGGGCCGAAGCACCTCTTGCGGTGAGCCGACGAGCAACGGCGCATCCGGGGAAATCAGGACGACGGACGAGAACGTGTGAGGAATGAGCGCGAGATCGTGAACGGCCGCCAGAATACTGATGTCTTCCTGGTGAAGCATGCGCAGGAGCGCCATCAATTCGACCAGTCGACCGAAGTCGAGGTTCTGCGTAGGCTCGTCGAGCAGCAACAGTTCCGGCCCCTGCGCCAGTCCAAGCGCGATTTTCACGCGCTGGCGCTCGCCTCCGCTAAGTTCGTTGTAAATGCGATGCCGTAGCGAGCCGATACTGGTCAGCTCGATCGCCCGTTCCACCGCTTTTCGATCCCGCGCTTTCAATCCTCCCCACGTGCCGATGTAGGGCGTGCGTCCCTGCTCCACAATCTGCTGCACGGTGAACATGAATGGAATGTCGAGCTGCTGGGGCACCAATGCAATCCTTCGCGCCACATCCCGCCGCGACAGGTCCGTAATATTAGTCCCTTCAAACAAGACCCGCCCGGAGGAAGGCTGAAGGAGTCCTGCTGCCAGCCGGAGCAGCGTTGTCTTTCCACCCCCGTTCGGGCCAATCAGTGCCGTACATGTTCTGTTCTCGATGTGCAGGTCGGCGCAATCAAACACTCTCCTGTGCCCGAACGAGAACGAGACGCGCTCGAAGCTGAGAAGGGATCTCATGTGGCGTATCCTCGTTTCCTCCGCCGCAGCAGATAGAGGAAGAACGGGCCGCCGATGAAGGCCATTAGGATGCCGACGGGTAGTTCTGCAGGGGCCAGGAGGGTGCGAGCCAGCGTGTCGGTCAATACGAGAAAGGCAGCTCCGGTAAGTACCGTGATGGGAAGAAGACGGACATGATCCGGGCCTGCGATCAAGCGCGCCAAGTGCGGAACGATCAGGCCGACAAAACCGATCAGTCCACCGAGCGAGACGGCGACAGCCGCCAGTAATGATCCAGTGAGGATGATGCCGATGCGGACGCGTTCCACATGAACGCCGAGCTGCTGCGCATATTCATCGCCGAGGGCAAGAGTATTCAGGCGCCGCGAGAGGATGGCCGCGCTGGCGAGTGAGGCCACGAGAAGTACCGCGATGACTCCTAGCTGCGTCCATCGCGGAACTTCGACAGATCCGTGCAGCCAGGACGCGAGCACGCGCAGTCCAAGGCCGTAATCGCGGTCGAGGACTTCGACGAAGTACGACGAGTAGCTCAGCATGGTGCTGACGGCAAAACCCGCGAGAAGCAATGTGACCACCTGCGTGGTCCCGCCGACTCTCGCCAAGCTATACACCACTGCTATGGTTGCCACGGACCCGGCAAACGCCATCATGGCGATGGCGCTGAATCCGAGCCAGCTAACCTGAGGCAGCAGTACCATCCCGATGGTCGCGCCCAGCACAGCTCCACCCGATGAGCCGATAACATATGGATCGGCCAGTGGATTCCGGAAGAGCCCCTGAAACAGCAGTCCCGCAGCGGATAGAGCCGCACCTACGATAGCAGCTGCAAAGATGCGAGGCAGTCTTATTTCCATCAGGATGACGCGATCTTCCGCCGACAGCGCACGCGAATGCAGCAATGCCAGGATCACGGTGCGCAACGAGACGTGAACCGCTCCGCAAGTAACGCCCAGGACAATCGTGCACAGCAGAAGGAGTATGAGGGCAATAACAACCGCCGCCGTGCGCATGCTCGGCCGATGCGCGTCGATCCCTGCTTTCTGCGCCAAGGAGACTACTTCAGCTTCCAGGACTCACCTCCCAATGTGACCTGCACACCCGAGCGGAATGTGAACGGCAGGGCCGGGTATCCGAAAGCCTCGCTGTAATGCTCCGAAAGAAGGTTCTGGAACTGGCTGGTGAGCTGCACGTGCGAGCGCACAGCATAGCTTGCGCTCAAGTCGATGCGTTGATATGCCGCATCCAGGTTACGATTCGGCAGCAGCATCGTCGGCATGTAGTTGGCGTCATACGCCAGGAAGTCGCTATCATCGCGCTTGCCCACAAGCGTTCCGGTCAACAACGAGGCAAACTTGCCGCGCGTGTAATTCATGCCGAAGTAGCCGGAGTGCGGAGCGCGGCGGAAGGGACGCGCACCGATGAGGGGCGAGTAGGCACCGATGGGAACAGTTGGGAAGTTTGGATTGTACGTTGGCCCGATCGCATCGGAACTGAACGAGCGCTGGACCACGGCATCTAGGTACGTATAACCGCCGCGTACGAATAAGGTCCGAGAAAGCTGGAGCTGTGCGTCCGACTCTATCCCTTGTGCCCGGAATGCCTGCGAGTTGACAGTTGCCCCATACGCTGCGGCAGCCGCAACAGTAGCCGGAACTCCTAAGTCAATAAGCCCCTGACTTGGGATATATTCAATGCCATTTGTGAACTCGTTATGGAAGTAGGTGATCCCGATCTTGGCTTTTCCACGAGCGAGCTCTTGATCGATACCTCCATCATAGGTGCGTGACCACTCCGGCCCGATCTGTCCAACGTGATATTGGGCGATGAGCTGCGATCCATTCGGCAGCGCTGCTAATTGGTCATATAACGAGTCGGTCTGCTCAAAAATGCTTGGCTCCTTTACGCCTCTGCCAAAGCTCGTGCGGATGCGGGTCTCGCCCAGAATTCGCGATTGACCCGGTTTCTGCAAAACGTACGCGAGTGAAGCGCGGGGAGTTGGTACAACCCCGAATAATTGGTTATCCTCAACTCCGGTTCCAACGGTGTAGAAGACCTTGCCCGCGAAATCACCCTGAAAAAGGAGCGTG
>JAGWML010000207.1 GCA_028873155.1 Acidobacteriota bacterium | reverse complement strand
AGATGCGCAGGGTCGGTGATGGCCTGCCAGACGAGGTCAGGGGCGTGGCGCAGGTCGCGGACGAGGATGAGCGTCCACTTTTCTCCGTCTTTGTGGACGCGCGCTCCTCTCGCTGGGCCCGGCGTATACGGCTCTTGGTCAGTCATGAGTTCTCTTCCGGTGTTGGTGCACGCTTAACTCACAGCTCGTTTGACGAGCGCGACGATGGCCGACTCTTCTGCTGTGCCCAGTGCCGTGAGGGCGAAGGCGGTGGGCCACAGGTTGCCCTCGTCGAGTGTCGCGGCGTGCATGAAGCCAAAGGTCGCGTAGCGCGTTTTGAATCTGCCTGCGCTTTGAAAGAAGCACAGGATCTTGCCGTCGCGCGCGTAGGCGGGCATTCCGTACCAGAGGCGCGGCGTGAGCGTCGGCGCGCTGGTCCGGATGATTGCATGGAGTCGCTCGGCGAGGACGCGATCTGCTTGCGGCATGGCGGCGATATTGGCGAGCAGATCGGCTTCGGGGTCGGCTTTCTTCTTGGCGCGGGTCACGGGCCGGGTCGTCTTCTTTGCGGTCTTCTTTTCTGCCATACGAAACTCCGGGGATTGGTGCAGCTTACCAGCGCTTGAGCTGCGTGATCTGGATGATGTTGCCGCAGGTGTCGTTGAGCATGGCGATCCATGCGTACTGCACATCCGCGGGAGGCATGGTGAAGGCGGCGCCGCGCGCCTGCATCTGCGCGTAGTCTGCCTGCAGGTCGTCGGTGAAGAACATGGCCGCGGGCTGACTCTGCTGGAAACTGGCCTGCTGCCAGGCCTGCGCCGCGGGGTTGTTGTTGAGAGCCAGTTGCAGCTCCGTGCCGTCAGGCTCTTCGGGCGAAGCAACGGTGAGCCAGCGAAAGGGGCCGTTGCTGAAGTCGGCCTTCTTCACAAAGCCGAGCACTTCGGTGTAGAAGCGCAGGGCTCTTTCCTGGTCGTCGACGAAGATGGTGGTCAACTTGATTTTCATCGGGCTGCTCCTTTGGGACGAGCGCGGTTGGGGCCGCGGCGTGTTTTCGCCGCCGCCGGAATTTTCTTTGCGGGCGGGTTAATGTGGGCCATGCGATCAAGGTGGCGTTCGAGGGCATCGACGTGCGCAGACCAGAAGTGGCGGAACGGGGCCAGCCATGCATCGATCTCCTGGAGAGGCTCCGGTTTCAGGCGGTAGAGACGGCGCTGCGCATCGACCGTGGACTCGACGAAGCCGGCCTCGCGCAGCACGCGCAGGTGCTTGGAGACGGTGGGCTGGGACATGCGGAGGCGGCGCTCGAGCTGGCCCACGGACTGCTGGGAGGTGACGAGCAGGCTCAGGATGGCGCGGCGGTTGGGCTCCGCGATGATTTCGAAGACAGATTCCACAGGATGGATATACTCCAGCGCGTATATGCGTGTCAAGGAATATACGCACGGGAACGGTGAGCCCGCCAGGATGGTAAGACGGCCGGAACGACTGTAAGGCGAAGCCCTTAAGAATCTTTGGTGGAGTGCCTGCCGGACCTTTAATCAGCGCACAAACGTTTGACTACTGTATGCCTGCGCATGTACTTCTTACGAGAAGAGAAGCCGGTGCGGTTGTGCTGCGTGCAGCCGCGGCGGTGGGGTTTGAGATGTTGGCATCGCAACCATTTGAAGAATTGGCGAGCGGGTCGGAGTGCGCGCCGGAGAGTGTCGCGGTCCGCGAGCAACTGAAGAAGCTGCTGGCGCACCCGCTGTTTACCAACAGCAAGCGGTATCCGGTGCTGCTGGCATACACGGTGGAGCAGACCCTGAAGGGGAATGCGGGCGAGCTGAAGGAACGGACGATTGGCGTGGAGGCCTTTGGGCGCGAGCCGAACTATGACGTGACTCTCGACCCGGTGGTGCGCACGACGGCGGCAGAGGTGAGGAAGCGGCTGGTGCAGTACTACTACAGCGCCGAGCACGCGCGCGAGCTGGTCATTGAGCTGCCGCTTGGCGGGTATGTGCCGTCGTTTCGCGAGGGTGCGGGGGCGAAGACGCATCGGGGACAGGAACTGCCGATTGCTGCCGGGCAGGAAAAGCCAGTTGGCGAGCGCGGTCTGAGCGTGGTGCAGCCTGTGGCTACGCGGCGGGAACGCGCCGGGCTAACAGGCAGCCAATGGGGGTTGATTGCAGCGGGGTTGGCGCTGGCGGTGGCGGCGGGTTTTGGCGCGGGGCGGTTCCAGTCGCCCAAGCCACCGACAGGCATGGAGCTTTTCTGGGCGCCGATTCGTACTGCGTCCGCGCGGATTACATATTGTCTTGGCGAGCCGGTGGCTGCCGTGGACCACGACCAGATGACGCCGCCGGGCGTGCCGACGTATGGCGGGATGGACGTGTCGGATGTGGTGACGCTGGCGCGGTCGATTGTTCCGCTGATTCCCCGGCACGACGCGTTTCGCGTGGTTGCGGCGACAGAGACGAGCTATGCGGAGTTGCGAGAGGGTCCGTTTGTCCTGATAGGGGCGTTCGACAATCCCTGGACGATGCGGATCATGCAGGATCTGCCGTTTGATTTTGAGTATGTGAACCAGGTGCGCGAGGTGGTGGACCGAAAGGATCGCCGGCGGTTCTGGGCGCTCGAGTGGCAGATGCCGAGCAAGTCACTTCGGAAGGACTACGGGGTTGTGGCGCGAATTCACGACAAGGTGACGGGGCAGCCGGTCATCATTCTGGCGGGGATTCTTGGACCGGGGACGCAGGCGGCGAGCGAGCTGGTGTCAAATCCGGAGTATCTGAACGCGATGCTGCAGAAGGCGCCGAAGGACTGGGAGCAGCGGAATCTGGAAGCGGTGATGGAGACGGATGTGATTGACGGCCATCCGGGACCGCCCAGCGTGGTTGCAGTGGAGACGTGGTAGAAAGAAGCGGGCCGCAGTCGTTGCGCAGATTTGAAAAACAGGCGGAAGGCTTTTGAAGCCTTCCGCTTTTTTTTTGAGTCGGCCGTAGAGTTGCCGAGGGTTTGGGACGTGAGGCTGCCTATGACTGCGCTGTGGGATCAGGCGAGGTCGAAGCGGTCGAGGTTCATGACCTTTGTCCAGGCGGCGACGAAGTCGTGGATGAATTTCCGCTCGGAGTCGCTGCTGGCGTAGACCTCGGCGACGGCGCGGAGCTGGGAGTTCGAGCCGAAGACGAGATCGACGACGGTGCCCGCCCACTTGAAGTGGCCGGTCTTGCGGTCGCGGCCTTCAAGGACGCCGGCGGCTTCAGTCTTCTCCCACTTCGTGCCCATGTCGAGCAGGTTGACGAAGAAGTCGTTGGTGAGGGTCTCAGGCCGTTTGGTGAAGACGCCGTGGTGCGAACCGGCGTGGTTGGCGCCGAGAACGCGCAGGCCGCCGATGAGGACGGTCATCTCGGGCGCGGTGAGGTTGAGGAGCTGCGCCTTGTCGAGGAGCAGGTTGGCGGCGGAGTCCTCGCAGCCCTTGCGGACGTAGTTGCGGAAGCCATCGGCGAGAGGCTCAAGCACGGCGAAGGAGTGAACGTCGGTCTGCGCCTGCGTGGCATCGGTGCGGCCAGGCGCGAAGGGAACCTTCACGGAGTGGCCGGCCTTTTTGGCTGCCGCTTCAACGGCCGCGCCGCCGGCGAGGACGATGAGATCGGCGAGAGAGACTTTCTTGCCGCCGGTTTGGGCCTTGTTGAACTTCCCCTGGATGGCTTCAAGCTTTGCAAGCACCTCAGCGAGCCTGGCGGGCTGGTTGACTTCCCAGTCCTTTTGCGGAGCGAGGCGGATGCGCGCGCCGTTGGCGCCGCCGCGCTTGTCGCTGCCGCGGAAGCTGGCGGCGGAGGCCCAGGCGGTGTTGACGAGCTGCGCGATGGAGAGGCCCGAGGCGAGGACTTCTGCCTTGAGGGCTTCAACGTCCTTGTCATCGACGAGCGTGTGATCGACGGCGGGAACGGGGTCCTGCCAGATGAGGACTTCTTTGGGCACGAGTGGGCCGAGGTAGCGCGCGATGGGGCCCATGTCGCGGTGAGTGAGCTTGAACCAGGCGCGCGCGAACGCGTCGGCGAACTCGTCGGGGTGCGCGAGGAAGCGGCGCGAGATCTTCTCGTAGGCCGGGTCGAAGCGCAGCGAGAGGTCGGTGGTGAGCATGGTCGGCGCGTGGTGCTTTTTGGAGTCGTGGGCGTCAGGGATGAGACCGGCACCCGCGTTACCCTTGGGCTTCCACTGGTGAGCGCCTGCGGGGCTTTTGGTCAGCTCCCAGTCGAAGCCGAAGAGGTTCTCAAAGAAGTTGTTGCTCCATTGGGTGGGAGTTGTGGTCCAGGTGACTTCAAGACCGGAGCCAATGGCGTCTCCGCCGGAGCCGCTGCGGAAGGTGCTGTTCCAGCCGAGGCCCATTGCCTCGACGGGTGCGGCTTCGGGCTCGGGGCCGACGTGTTTGACGTCGCCAGCGCCGTGAGTTTTGCCGAAGGTGTGGCCGCCGGCGATAAGAGCGACTGTTTCTTCGTCGTCCATGGCCATGCGGGCAAAGGTCTCGCGGATGTCGCGCGCAGCGGCGATGGGGTCGGGGTTGCCGTTGGGGCCTTCCGGGTTGACGTAGATGAGGCCCATCTGGACGGCGGCGAGGGGGTTGGCCAGCTCGCGGTCGCCGCTGTAACGCTCGTCGCCGAGCCACGTTGCCTCGGGGCCCCAGTCGATGTCGAGCTCGGGCTCCCAGATGTCTTCGCGGCCGCCGCCGAAGCCGAAGGTTTTGAAGCCCATGGATTCAAGGGCAACGTTGCCGGCGAGGATCATGAGGTCGGCCCAGGAGATTTTGCGGCCGTACTTCTGCTTGATGGGCCAGAGCAGGCGGCGGGCCTTGTCGAGGTTCACATTGTCCGGCCAGCTATTGAGCGGGGCGAAGCGCTGCGCGCCGTGGCCGCCGCCGCCACGTCCGTCGTGGATGCGGTAGGTTCCGGCGGAGTGCCATGCCATGCGGATGAAGAGCGGGCCGTAGTGGCCGAAGTCGGCGGGCCACCAGTCCTGGGAATCGGTCATGAGGGCATGAAGGTCTTTGACGACGGCGTGGAGATCGAGGCTCTTGAACTCCTCGGCGTAGTCGAACTTTTCTCCGAGCGGATTGGATTTGGAGGAGTGCTGATGAAGGATTGCGAGGTTGAGCTGGTTCGGCCACCAGTCCCCTACACTCTTTGCGCCAGCCGAGGTGTGCTGGATCATACCGCCCGAGAACGGGCACTTCGATTCGCCAGACATGGTGTATCTCCTGTGGACGAGTGAACAGACTCGCTGGACCAGTATAGGAGCCAAACGAAGGGAGAGATTGAAGAACTTATCAATCGCGCTGAGAGGTT
>JAGWML010000206.1 GCA_028873155.1 Acidobacteriota bacterium | reverse complement strand
CAGGGTGTGACGCTTGGACTGGCGCAGAAGACGAGCTTCCCGTTGGGCAACGCGGTGCGGTGCACGTTGACGGCGAGCGCGCCGGTGCGGTCGACGATACGGGTGCGCGTGCCGTCGTGGTCAGCGGGCGCGATGGACGTGATGGTGAACGGGCAGAGCGCGGGCGCGGGAGAGCCGGGGACGTTTGTGAGGCTGGAGCGGGAGTGGGAGAACGACGACAGCATCGAGTTTGCGCTGCAGCCGGCGATGCGCGTGACGCGATACACGGGCGCAGATCAGATTGCGGGGAAGGAGCGGTACTCCATTGAGTATGGGCCGCTGCTGATGGCGGTTGCGGGGACATCGGAGGCACATCTTGCTGTGGAGCATGGGAGCGAGGCGGCGGATGTGGCGCGGCAATTTACGCCGGTGGAGGGCAAGCCGCTGCATTTCACGATGCGCGGGCAGGGTGGGCTGACGCTGATGCCGTACTGGCAGATCGTGGAGGAGGTGTTTACGTGCTTCCCGACGGTGGGCTGAGTCCGAACACCGGAGCAAAGTGTGGGCCAGGTTGGGTTCCCAGGTTTCGGAGGTGAAACCTGGGAACCTTGTTTTACGGACCGTGCCGCGGGACAGGCAGGGTGTCAGTGCTGGTCGTGTTGATCGTCGTCACCGAACCGGCCGTTGGGGACGGCGGGCTCGCTGAGTGCCGGGTCGACGAGCACATTGGGGCCCATGGGGCTGGAGCATCCGCTGCTGCCGGGTCCCATGTCGCATCCCCACCAGTTGCTGGTGGCGTCGACGGTGCCGACGGTTGCGAGGTTGGCGACGCCCGTGCCGTTGCCGTTGAGGTTGTTCCAGTGGACCTCGACGGTGGCGGCGGTCTTGATGGCGACGTCGACGGATTCATTCTTGATGACGTTTTTGGTGATGACCATGCCGGTGACGGCGGATGGCCCGATGACGTTGGCGTAGATGTTGATACCAGCGGGTCCGGGCGTGGCGGCGTCGGCGGTGTCGGCTCCGTTGCCTGAAATGTAGTTGCCCGTGATGGTGTTGTTGCGCATGTTTTCAAACGGGGAGTGGGCGTGCATGGAGAAGCCGGGAATACCGTTGCCGATCAGGATGTTTCCGGAGACGGTGTTGTCAGAGACGCGCGCGCCGGGGAGGAAGCCGAACATGCCGATGCCCGCGCCGCCGCCTGCCGTGCCGTTGCCGATGGATTCGTTGCCCATGACGGTGTTGAAGTAGACGCCGAAGGGTGCACCGGGCCGATAGGCAGGCGCGCGGGGATGCGAAGGCATGGTGATGCCGCAGTCGTAGATGTTGTTCTTGACGAGATTATTGAGAATCAAGTTGTCGTGGGTGGGGCCTGTTTCGTCGCTGATGAGCATGCCGCCGGAGTTGCCTTCGTCATCGTTGCGTGCGATGAGGGAATGATCGACGCCGCTGAGGTGGATGCCTTCGCCGCAGTCCAAGCCTTCGGAGGTTTCAAAGGCTGGCAGTCCCGGACCGGTGGTGGTGGCGTAGTTGAGACTCTGAGCGTTGTGGGTAATGATGTTGCCGACGATGGAGACGTTGGAGGCGTTGGTGATGAGGATGCCTTCAAAGTTGGCGTTGCGGACGGTGAAGCCGGAGACGCTGACGCTGGACAGGCCGGCGTGGTCGAGGCCGTCAATGTAGATGCCGTTGTTGAGGCCGGTTGCGTCGATGATGGTGTTGGCTGGGTTCTTTCCCACGAGGGCAAGAGACTTGCCGATGACGACGTCTTCTGCGTAGACACCCTGGTAGACCTGGATGGTGTCACCGGGTGCGGCGACGGAGACGGCGGCGCCGATGGTGGCGAAGCAGCCGCTGCCACCGCTGCCAACGCAGAGTGTGGCGGCTGCGGCGGGCAGGGCCAAGGCAATGGTGGTCATGCAGATGGCGACAGCCATTCCGAGGCGAACAAAGCGGAGACGATGATTCATGAGAATGCCCTCCTTGTTGTGTGTGGAGCTACCAAGGCCTCTGGCCGGGGGGGCCAGAGCGCGGCATCGGTGCCTTTCGATGAACAGCTTTCAACAGGGGAATGCAGGCACTTAGCTTGGCGTGCTTCAAGCTACAACAAGCAGATGCGTGTGGCAATGGAATTCGAAGAGAAAGGGGTCAGTGCTCCGGTCTTACTCCGCGACCTGGGGCAAGGGGCGGGTGAAGTTGACCAGCGCTGAGCCTACATAAAAGACTGCCGCGATGAGCAGCAGAGCCTTCATGCCGAAGAGGAAGGAGAGGTTTTGTGCAAGGCCGCCGGCGACGGCGCCGAGCATATTGGCACCGAAGGCGCTGCTGCTGCCCGCGCTTTTCTGGAAGCTGGATGTGAAGATGATTCCGGCGAAGAAGATGGGGATGCAGCAAGCGATGCAGAGGACGGTGCCGACAAAGACGCCGGAGCCGGGGAGGCTGTTCCAGGGCACGCTGTAGTCGATGACGAGCATGATGCAGAGGGCGAGGTAGTAGGGCGAGAGCTTTGCGGGCTTGAGCCAGTTGACGCAGAAGTTGGCGAGCAGCAGGACGGTGAGGATGCCGGAGAGGGCGATGCAGTTGACGATCCACGTGGTGCCGAAGTAGAGAGCGAGGCGGCTGACGAGGTGCGTCTCCATCAGGAGGAAGCCGCCGCCGAGGAGGAAGAAGATCCAGGTGCTGCTGCGGCGCGGCTCAAAGAAGGGCCCGACCATGTAGAGGGCGAGCAGGACAATGACAGCCGAGACGGAGAAATAAGTGCGCGGGATGGAGTGATGGAAATGGTAGACATAGGGCCAGTCGTCTGTGGTGGGCGCGGGCGGCGCGGCGGGATGCACGTCAAAGATGGGCGGGTGGGCGGCGATGAAGGCTGCCTGCGCAGGCTGCGCGGCCGTTTGCCAGAGCTGCGGTGAGTTGGACTCGATGAAGACGCTGGCGTTGAGCAGGTCGCCGGTGATGGGCACGTAGTAGGCGACGGGCGCCTGGCCGAAGATGCCGCCGAGCATGGAATAGAAGCGCTGGCCCATCCATGTCCACGGGGCGCGGACTTCAAACGTGAGCACGAGGATGCCGCCAGGAGCGAGCAGGCGCTGGGCTTCGCGGAAGGACTGCTCGGTATAGACGTAGTTATCGACGCGGACGTTGCTATAGCCGGAGAACTCGGTGTGGGAGTCGAGAAGGCCGAAGAGGACGACGTCGTACTTTTCAGTGCAACTGCGCATGTAGTTGCGGGCATCGTTGTTGATGAGGCGGACGCGGGGTGAATCGTAGGGCCGCTCGGGATGGAGACGCTTGCCGAGGCTGGCGATGAGGGGATCGATTTCGACGGCGTCCACATGAGCGGCGCCGTGGCGCAGGGCGGCGGCGACGTCATTGCCTCCGCCGGCGCCGACGACGAGGACGCGATTGAGACTCTGCGCGAACTGGAAGGGGCTGTCATAGGAGCTCTGCTGATAGTTCGCGGCAAACGTGGGATGCGCCTGGAGATACGCGGGGGTGACATTGGCGATGGACATGTACCCCTCGTTGTTGACGTTGACCTGGTAGTTCTGATTGCCGAGCGTTTTAACCGAGAGCTTCTGATAGGGCGACCAGTAGACGGCATCCGTGGTTTGTGGGCGCAGAGCGACGATCACGACGAGGAGCGAAACGGCGGTGATGAGGAAAGTCCGCAGCGAGACCGGCTGAGAAAGAAGGATGAGAGCGAAGGTAACAGCGAACCACCAGGAGGGCGAGAGCCAGAGAAAAGCGAGTCCAGCGAGGAGCCAGATGCCGACGAGACTGCCGAGGAGGTTGATGGAGTAAGCCGAGACGGTATCGGTGGAGGACTCGAGGTAGTAGCCGACCCAGCGGCCGAGGGGAATCATGGAGACGGCGAGGAGCATGAGAAAGGCCGTGACAATGAACAGCGCGAGCGCGAAGACCGGGTAATACACATGACTGGAGAGGTGCATTTGCTGGCCCCAGAGCGCAGCATCGGACGTGAAGGAAAGGATGGAGGAAAGCGCACGCAGGGCGAGACGCCATTTGTCGAAGGGGAGATTGACGATGGCGACCAGCAGCGTGGTGGCGAGGACGGATGGCATAAGGCTGGCGCGCTTGCGGGCGGTGAAGCAGCCGATGCCGAAGCCGAGGAAGCAGACGATAAGCGAGAGGTTCTGGAAGAAGGCGAAGATTTTGACTTCAGTGCCGAGCCAGCGGATGAGGACGATTTCAAGATAGAGCGCAGCGGTGCTGACGAGGAAAAGCCGCCAGGATGAGGGCGCGTCTGAGAGTCGTGTGGTGGCCGCGGGGTCCGTGGTGGTCTGAGTCGCCATTGTTCCCTTCCCTTATGAGACTTACAGATTCAGTTGTATCGACGAAGCGTGCGCAGAGCGTCACTCTCGCGTTGTCGCGCTGTGCCGGACGGATAGACGGTGCGCGTAGTCACGGCTACACAGAGACACAGCTTCCTATGGAGGAGCTACCTCGCTGCATTGTTGCCGCGCGTGAGGGGCAGGGTCAAGGTGACTTTGGTGGATCAGAGCGCCGACGACACTTTGGAGTTATTGCAGAGGCAGACCCCGAGGATGTTGGGCGTGACGGGGATTCGTGCGTGCGGCATCCCGGCGCGCAGAGGCGTGGGATGCCGCGAAGGACTGGAGATGCGGGCTATTTGGATGCGGTGGTGTCGAGGCGGAGGAAGCGGGCGGCGTTGTTGTAGAGGATGTCGCGCTTCTGCTGGGGGGTGAGGTAGTCGGCGTTCTGGATGATGCTGATGGAGTAGGTCATGAGTTTGGGCCACTCCATCTGGTCGGTGCCGAACATGATGCGGTCTTCAAAGCCGGCGTCAACGAGGCGCTGGATGTAGCGGTTGACCTCTTTGAGCGGATAACTCCAGATCAGTCCGGCGACATCGACATAGACGTGGGAGTTGGCCTGGAGCAGGGTGAGCATGTTGTCGATCATGGGGTAACCGGCGTGCATGACCTGGACGCGGAGTTTGGGATGGCGCGCGAGCAGGTCTTCAAGCAGGAGCGGGTTGCCCATGGAGCCGCGGAATTTGGGCGAGGTGATGTTGGCACGGCCGGAGCCGCCGGTGCCCATGTGGATGGCGACGGGGATGTCGAGCTGCTCGGCGAGGGCGAAGTATTGATCGACGGAGGGATCGCTGGGCGAGAGGCCTTCATACTGGAGGCCGATTTCGCCCATGACTTTGAAGCCGCCGGTGGTGAAGTCCTTGCGGAGCTCGTCGAGCGGGACGCGCGCTCCGGGCTGCATTCCTTCATTAAAGCTGGTGCCGGGAATGACGCGGCCGGGCGCGGCATCCTGCCACTTTTTGACGCT
>JAGWML010000205.1 GCA_028873155.1 Acidobacteriota bacterium | reverse complement strand
AAGAGAAGGTGCCCAAGTGCCTGCTCGACTTCGTGACGCACGTCGTGGGCTACAAGGCAGTCATGGCGAAGTGGGCCGAGGGCGATTTCTCCGAGCGCCGCTCCACCATCGGCTGGCCGCCGGAGTTCGACATCTACGTCAAGAATTCCTACGCCGCGCTCAAGGCCGAGCAGACCCGCCTGCTCCACAGCACCACCCGGCGCATCTTTCAGAGGCTTCTGCGCCGCAAGCATGGCTGATTCTTTACTCGCCCTCCGCGGTCACCGCGCAGTTCACCGTCATTGGTCGCAGTGCTCTTGGCTGTCCGGGCTCAACCAGTAGCCACAACCCGCCGCCCGCTGCCGCCAGCAGCGCCGCCGTGTCAAACGCCGCGGTCCAGCCAAGATGCGCGGCAATATACGGCGTCAAAGATGCCGTCACCGCGCCGCCGATCTGCCCACCCATGTTAATCACGCCGGAGACAACGCCGGATCGCTCACCCGCGAGATCCGCCGTCACAGCCCAGAACGAACTCTGCGAAAGATACAGCGCGCCCGCGCCGCCCGCTAGGATCAGGCTCGCCGTATACGGCCCGCGCGCATGCACGCCAACAGCAAGGAACACCGCAGTCAGCGCCATGGCGACCACGGCGACCCCGCAGCGGCCCGTGCGGCTTCCCCAGCGCTTCGTCATCCAATCGCTCAGCGCACCGCCCGTCAGGCAGCACACCGTCATCGCCAGAAATGGAATCATCGTCAGCATTGCATCGGCCCGCACATCCATGTGCCGCACCTGCGCAAGATAGAGATAAAACCAGCTGAAGAAGATCCACGCCACATAGCCGTACATGAAGTAGCTCGCGGTCATCGCCAGAATGCTGCGGTTGAAGATCGCGGCTCTCCATGAACCCCTCACAGCAACCGGATGGTCCGTCTCCGCGACGCGAGTTGCGAGAATCAGAGCGCGTTCCTCGAGCGAAATCCAGGGGTGCTCTTCGGGCCTGTCCCGCGCCAGCAGGTACCAGCCCACGGCAGCAGCGGTCCCCACTACTGCGCTAAACCAAAACGAAGCGCGCCATCCCAGATGCGTCACAATCCAAGTCAGCACAGGAACGCTCAACCCCGCGCCCGCGCCCACGCCAGCAAAGATCCATCCGTTGGCGCGCCCGCGCTCCATCACGGGAATCCACTCGGCGACAAACTGGCTGCCCGATGGATACATCACCGCCTCAGCCGCACCCAACGCAAAGCGAATCGCAATCAACAGCGCCAGCACATGGCTCAGCCGCACATTCACCATCGCCGTCAGCGCGGAGAAAACGCCCCACCACAACACGCCGCCGGCCAGCACGCGGCGCGGTCCATACCGGCACGCCAGCCATCCCGCTGCCACCTGAAACAAGGCATAGCCCACCAAAAACGCGCTGAAGATCCATCCCAATTGCAGGTTGTCAATGTGCAGCGTCTCGCGGATTCCCGCGCCAGCAATGGCCACGTTGGTCCGGTCCATGTAGGCCACAGCGCTCAGCACAAACAGCCAGCCCACCAGCATCCCGCGCACTCCGATGCGCTGCGTCCACTCCATCCCCGTGGTCCACCTCTGCCCGCATGCACACCTCTGCGCGCACGCCTCGGCCCATCTCTCTTGAAGCGTTCACTATATCTGCTTTGCTTGAGAGTTGGCACGCGCGACGCGTAACGAGCGAACCACGTGCTGAACGATGAAATGGGAGATGAAGAAAGGCCAATTCCTCAGCGGCCGAGGTATTCGCGATACTCAAGCTCGATAACACCCGCGGCGCGCGCCAGCGAGAGCTTCGCGACGTTGTACTGATAGATGCTCTCCACAAGGTTGGTCTGCGCCGAGGCCAGCGTCGCCTGCGCCCGCACCAGAGGCAGATTGTCATCCACGCCCGACTGCACGCGCGCCGTCTCATCGGCCAGCGCCTGCGTTGCCAGCGCCACGTTGGACTTCGCCACTTCCACCAGTTGCCGCGACGCGCTCACGTCCAGCATCGCATTGCGCACCTGTTGATGAATGCGAACCTGCAGATCGTCCAACTGGGCCTGCACGTTGGTCAGTTGCGCCGCGGATGCGTCTTCATCGCCGCGCAGGCTCGCTTCCTTGAAGATCGGCACGCTGAGCGTTCCCGCCGCAACAAAGTTCCCATGCGTGCCCGCGCCGTTCACCGTATCCACGCCCCAGAAGCCGTTGAAGCTCAGCTTCGGCAGCCGCTGACTTCGATACGCCGCATGCACTGCGCGAAACTCGACAACCTGGTTCTGCAGATTTTGATAATCCTGGCGGCTCTTGTACGCCGTCGCCAGAATCTCCTGCTCCGTCTCATCGGTCAGATCTCCGTAGGGTGCTGGGTCGGTCAATACAATCTTTTGCCCTGGGTCCAGACCGATTTCGCGCTTCAGGAGAATCAGATCTTTCTCGTGCGCATTCTCAGCGGCAATCCGTGCCTGCTGTTGCGCCTGCAGTTGCACCCGCGCGCGAAGCTCGTCCAGGTTCGAGGTCGTTCCGGCTGCGTGCGCTTCATGCGTCTGGTCTGCCAGCACCTTGTCCGCAGATTCCTGTGCGGCGGCATCGTCCACCTCGCTGCCCGCGGCGATCGCGCGCAGATAGGCCGTCGCCACATCCTGCACCACGTTCCCCCGCGCTGTCTCCTTGGCGAAGTGAAATGATCGTACCGTTGCGCTCGCCGCGCGCCAACCCGCAATCACGGGTCCGGAAAACAGTGTCTGGCTGAAGTTGATCTGTCCCTGCGTCAGGTCGTCGCGCGTAATCAGCGACACTCCGGCCGGCATGACGCCGCCCGGAAACAATGCGCCAAACTTGCTGATGACTCCAGGACCAAATCCCTGCGCCGCCAGGTCATGCTGAAAGACGCCCGTCCCGCCCGTCAACGTAATCGTCGGCAGGAACTCCTGCAGCGCCATGTTTTCTTCGCCATGAACAACCTTCTCGGCATTCTCGGCTTCCTTCAGCCCCAGGTTGTTTTCGAGCCCCATCCGCACGGCATCGTCCAGCGAGAGCCGGATCGGGTCATCGCTCACCGGACGCGCCGTCACGCTGCCAAAGAAGGGATTCTGCGCTGAGGTTGGATTCGACATCTGCGCCCGAGCGCATGCGCCTGCCCCTGCCCCTGCCAGCAGCGCGCATAGCAGAATCCACTTCATCGGCCCGCCGGCCAATAGAAAACGTCTCCTCACATCCATCATTCTCTCAGATGTATCGCGAACGCGAAGGATTCGCTTCTGCGCGGAAATTCTCAGCAGCCCGAGCCGGATTTAGCCAGCGCTTCCTTCAATCCCTGCATGCAAACACGCGTGGATGCCTCTGGAGTCCCCGCGCCGTGCCAGTGCGTCTCCAGGCTCACCGCATACCGGTATCCATCCCGGTCCAGCGCGCGCAGTTGCCCCGCCCAGTCCACCACGCCCTGGCCCACAGGCGCCCATTGCCATTTGCCGTCCGGCTCGCGCACCACGCTCTTCGCATGGCAGTGCCCGATGCGATGCTTCGGCAGAAGGTCATAACCATTGGGATACGGATCGCTCCCCGGAAATGTCGCCGCGTTGCCGGGGTCCCAATTCAGCATGAAGTTATGCTCCGTCACTGCCGCCAGCGTGGCCGCAGCCTCTGCACCCGTAGCCGTGTTGCAGCTCATCTCATTTTCCAGCAGCAGGATTAGCTTGCTCTTCGCGCAGCGCTTCGCTGCCTTGCGCAGCACTTCGTTCATTGCAGCGCGATACGGCCTCGCGTCATCCAGCCGCCAGAAGTCGAAGCACCGGATGCGGTCGGTTGCGAACGTCTTCGCCAGGTCAATGCAGTGCTCCAGCAGCGCATTCTGCTCGTTGAACTCGTCCGCCGCGTGAAACTGGTCCCGCCGCTCACTTTGCTTCGAAATCGGCGCTCCCGGCCAGTCCACCTTGTAGAGCGGACTCGCAATGTCTGTCACGCGCAGCCGGTATTTGGCCAGGATTGCGCGCGCCTCTGAAAGCTCATTCGCATCCAGGTTCGTGAGATTCTTCTTCCACATTCCGCGCAGTTCGATCCACTGCAGACCGAAATCATGCGCGGCCACGTAGCACGCGTGGTCAAAGTCCTGCGAGATCTCGTCGTTGATCACGGCCACGCGGAATGGACAACTTGCCAGAGCCCTCACCGGCAGCAAGCCGGCAGCAGCTACGCCGCCTATGCCTGCTAAGAAGCCTCTGCGGGAAACCATCATCCTCGTCTCCTCAACCTTGCGATCTGCGCGTCTTACTTTGCGGCGTATTGCTTCGTCATCCCCGTGCGCGAATTCATCACGCTAAAGCTCCCATCCGTATGCGCAACGACCTCGAAGAAATGTCCCTCGCCATCTCCTTTGGGATTGGCAATGAGCGCTTCCGCGCTGTTATGAGCTGCGTCTGAATCCTCAGCGGTATGCAGCATCCACAGATCCTCCAATCCCGGACTCTCATGCACCGTCTGCCATGCCTCCGGACTACCCGCCTTGTGCGCGCCGTTGTTCATGATGGCCACGCGCGGATGAATCGCATCGACAAACGCCCGCGTGTTCGACAGGTTAAAGCCGTGATGATTCACCAGATACAGGTCCACGCGCCCGATCAGGTTCTCTGGGCACACCAGCGGAATCTCCTTCGCCTTTGTCAGATCACCCATGTCAAGAAAGCGAAACTTGCCATATCGCACCAGAATGCCCACTGACCGCGGATTCTCGGTCTGGTCCAGCTCCCACTTGGGCTCGCTCGCGCACCACGCGTTCGGTTCCGGCATTACCCCCGGCACCGCCGCGATGTGCTCCCCATCGGCCTCCAGCACGATGATCGACAGTCCCGGCACGTCGATCGTGTCACCCGGATGCACAATCCGCCGCGGTGTGTTGCCGACGGCCTTGAGGTACGCGGCATAATCGTGGCGCGTGATATCCGAGTCTTCGCGATTCTCGCCGTGATCCAGAAACTGACCGACCTTGACGCGCTGCACTAGAATCGGCACGCCGCCCACGTGATCCACGTGGAAGTGCGTAATCAGCACCTTGTCAAGCTTCGTCACACCGGCGTCCTTCATCGCCGCCACAATGCGATCCGCATCGCGCCCATTGTTCTCCGGCCAGCCCGTATCCACCAGCAACGATCCGCCCGCCGGAGAAACCAGCAGCGTGGCCTGCCCGCCCTCGACGTCAATCGAATAGATGCGCAACGACTTTGCCGTTTCTTGGGCATCAACTGCGCGCGCGCCGCTGCCAGCCAACACACATACCGCCGTGAACAGCGCGGTAATCAGAGATACGCGTCGCGCACGAACCGCGCAACGTAGGGAAGAGAGGAAGGACTCCATCGGGTTTCTCATGTCCGCA
>JAGWML010000204.1 GCA_028873155.1 Acidobacteriota bacterium | reverse complement strand
AATAAGTTGAAATCGGTGAGAGCTCGTAGCTCAGTAGGTAGAGCAACGCCCTTTTAAGGCGTGGGTCCTGGGTTCGAATCCCAGCGAGCTCACCATTCATACAGTCGAATCGATCCCTTCAGGAAACCGCGAAAAAACCACTGCAATGCGATAGGAGTGCCTATTCCAAAGCCTCGCCTTGCGCGTTCTTTGGATCGCTCTCGATGAGCGGCACCCAACACCGAAAGCACGTTCCCCGTCCAGGCTCGCTCGTGGCTTCAATCGATCCGCCTTGCGCGGCCAGGATTGCGCGCGCGATGGCGAGCCCCATGCCGGAACCATTCCGTGCTCCGGCGCTGCGTTTGCCGCGGTAGAACTTATCGAAGATGAGAGGCAGATCCATCGGATCGACTCCGGGCCCATCGTCTTCGACTCTGAGTTCCAGGCGGCCTTCGATCCGCCGGCTCGCGAGCTGGATGCGGCTACCCACCGGCGTATAGCTGGCGGCATTCTCAAGCAGATGCCGCAGCACGCGTTCGAGTAAGTGCGCATCGAACCACGCATGTGTATCCGGTCCTTCCGTCACAATTGAAACCCTGTGGCCTTCGAGTGTTTTGCGCGACCGTTCCACAATCTCATCGAGAAATGCGCGTGGATGGTGAGGAGCAAGTCGGACTTCAAGAACGTTCGCATCCAGTTCGGCCATCTCTACAGACTGTCCAATCAGGGTGTCCAGCCGCGTCGATTCCTCATCGATCACCTTGACCAGATCTTGCCGCGATGGTTCGTCCAGCCCGCTGCCTTCAAGCAGCGTCGTGGCTGCCCCACGAATCGAAGTCAGCGGCGTACGCAGCTCATGGGTCAGTGATTCGATCAGTGCGGCGCGCAATCGATCGGCGGCACGTGCGGCTTCCATCCGCGCTGACGCGTTCATCGTGACCGCCCGCGCCAACACGATGGCCACCTGCGCCGCAACCGCAGTCGAAATTTCACGCGATAGCACAGCCGGCTTCCACCCGAGAGTGCCCACCGGCCGCAGCCCCAGCATCAGCGGTACGGCACGGAAGCCCATGGTCAAGTCATCCGCGCCCTGCACTCCCTGCGCCAGCGAGCGCAGACCGGCATCCACGCTCCGGGGTAGCTCCGGCGGCGACGCGTAGGTCCGGTCGCTGCTGCACACATACAGCGCCACTGCTTCCAGGCTAAAGGTCTGGGCGATTAGCCGGGGCTGATTACAAATCAACTCCTCCGCATCGCTATAGAGCATCATCTCCTGGCTCAGTGCATACAGCCGCTCCACGTCCTCCTGGCGCTGCCGCGCTTCTTCCTTCTGACGCCGCGCCGTTTCTGCCAGGCGGCTGACGACGGCGCAGCTCGCGGCAAATGCAAACATCGTGAACCACGCCTCTGCTCCCTGCAAACGGAAAGTGCGATAGGGAGGAAGGAAGTAGTAGTCGAACGCCGCCGCGCACAGCGCCGTGATGACGAGCGATACGGCCACGCCAGCCTGCGTGGCCGTCCACATCACGAGGACCAGGAATGCCATTCCGGCAGCAGTGGAGCTGGCATCGAACCATACCAGGAGAAAGGTCGTGAGCACGACCGCTGCTGCAGCGGCAACCCAGCGCAGTGCAAGACCGGAACTGAGTTGACCTGCCATCGTTTCCCCACCGGAATCATACTTGACTGGACAGATGATGTAATCTTCCCCTAGGCTGCGCCATGCCGGGAAAAATTCTTGTGATCGACGATGAGCCGCAGATCACGCGCGTATTGCGCGCCGCGCTCGTGGCTCAGGGGTACGATTGCCGGATTGCGAATGACCCCGAAGAAGGTCTGCGCGTCTACGGCGACTGGTTGCCTGATCTAGTTATCACCGACCTCATGATGCCGGGCATGAGCGGCGTTGAAGTCTGCCGCGCGATCCGTACTCTCGGAGGAACGCCCGTGCTCGTTCTTAGCGTGCGTGAGCATGAGCGCTCCAAAGTGGAAGCGCTCGACGCGGGCGCTGACGACTACGTGACCAAGCCCTTTAGCATGCCTGAGTTGCTCGCTCGCGTTCGCGCGCATCTGCGCCGCGCACCCGAGCGCACGTCGCCCATCATCGAGGCCGGCGACTTCGCCATCGATGCTGCCGCGCACACCGTCTTCCTCATGGGTCGCGTGGTTCGCCTCACGCCCAAGGAATTCGATCTGCTTCTGCACCTCGCCAGTCACCCCGGCAAGGTCATCACCCACCGCGCTCTGCTCGCGGCTGTGTGGGGCGGACAATCAGTTCATCAGCCCGAGTACCTGCGCGTCTTCGTCGCCCAGTTGCGCAAGAAGCTCGAAGCCGAATCCGGCAAGCAGTACATCCAGACCGAGCCGTGGGTCGGCTATCGCTTTCTTCCTGAAGGCATCGAGGCCGAGACTCGATAACGGCCCCCGCGGGTTTTACGTTTCCTTTACAAATTCTTTCCGGCATCGCTACACCTGCCCCTGCACACTGCTCCTGTGGCGATTCGCACCACCATCGCCACTCCGAGGATGGTTATGCAGGATCTCACCATGCTGTTCTTCACCGCTCTGTTCTTCGGCCTGGCGTTTCTTTACGTCAAGGCATGCCACAAGCTGAGGTAGCTCATGGACTGGATCACGATCGTCGCCCTCGCCCTCTCCGTACTGCTGCTCGTCTACCTCTTTGCGTCGTTGCTGTATCCGGAGAAATTCTGAGATGACCACCAACGGCTGGCTGCAATTCGGCATCTTCTGCGTTGTTCTTGTGCTCGTCACTCGTCCGGCAGGCGCATACATCGCGCAGGTACTCGAAGGTGAGCGCACCTGGCTCTCGCCCATCCTGAGTCCCTTGGAAAGGCTCATCCACAGGCTGTGCGGCGTCAACACAACTGCTGAAATGAACTGGCGGGAGTACGCTTTCGCGCTGCTGGGCTTCTCGGCGGTCAGCATGATCGTCACGTATTGCATCGAGCGAATGCAGTTGATCCTGCACGCCCTGAACCCGCAGCGCCTGGCGGCCGTCACCCCGGACCTGGCCTGGAATACGGCCGCCAGCTTTACCACCAACACCAACTGGCAGTCTTACGTGCCAGAGACCACCATGAGCTATCTCACGCAGATGGCCGGTCTCGCCACCCACAACTTCTTCTCCGCCGCCACGGGCATCGTCGTTGCCATCGCTCTCATCCGCGGCATTCGCCGCACCACTTCGCCCACCATCGGCAACTTCTGGGTCGACATGACCCGCACCCTGCTCTACATCCTGCTGCCCGGCGCGCTCCTCTATGCGCTGTTTCTCGTCGCACAGGGTGTTCCTCAGAATCTTCACGCCTACACCGTCGCGCACACGCTCGAAGGCCAGACGCAGACCATCGCGCAAGGCCCCGTCGCCTCGCAGGAATCCATCAAAATGCTTGGCACCAACGGCGGCGGCTTCTTCAATGCCAACAGCGCCCATCCCTTTGAGAATCCAACGCCGCTCTCCAACTTCATCCAGATTCTCTCCATCTTCCTCATTCCGGCCGGGCTCACGTATACGCTCGACCGCATGACCGGCTCCACCGGACACGGCTGGGCCGTCTTCGCCGCCATGTTTCTCCTCTTCGCCGCGGGATTCGTCGCCGTCTTCTGGGCGGAGTCGCAGCCGCACCCATCACTGCACGGCGGATTGCAAACGGCCACTGCCACGGCGCCGGGCGGCAACATGGAAGGCAAGGAAGTTCGCTTCGGCATCGCCGGCAGCGCGCTCTTCGCCACCGTCACCACCGATGCAAGCTGCGGCGCTGTCAACAGCATGCACGACAGTTTCACGCCACTCGGCGGCCTTGTGGTCCTCACTAACATCATGCTGGGCGAAGTCATCTTCGGCGGCGTCGGCTCCGGCCTCTACGGCATGCTGATCTTCGTGATTCTCGCCGTCTTCATCGCGGGGCTCATGGTCGGCCGCACGCCAGAGTACCTCGGAAAGAAGATCGAGGCCTACGACGTCAAGATGGCCATGCTCTACGTGCTCATCTTTCCGCTCATCATCCTCACGCTTACAGCCATCTTCGTTCTCTCCCCTAAGATTGGCCTCGCCAGCCTGGCCAATACAGGACCGCATGGCCTCTCGGAGATTCTCTACGCTTTCACCTCCGCAGTTGGTAACAACGGCTCGGCCTTTGCCGGTCTGAACGCCAACACATGGTGGTACAACGTCACCCTCGGCTGGGCCATGCTCGCCGGCCGGTTCCTCATGTTGATTCCCGTGCTCGCCCTCGCCGGTAATCTCGCGCAGAAAAAGAGCGTGCCACCCTCCGCTGGAACATTTCCGGTGAACACCCCGCTCTTTACCGCCCTGCTCGTCGGTGTCGTCCTCATTCTCGGCGCGCTCACCTTCTTCCCGGTCCTGAGCCTCGGCCCCATCCTCGAGCAGTTGCTGCTCAAGGCAGGACAGCTCTTCTAACACGCATTCTTCTCTGGGGATAGAACAATATGGCCGCAAAGAAAAATCTCTGGAACACTAAGATCATCGCGCAGGCTCTCATCGACTCCGTGCGCAAACTTGACCCGCGCTGGATGGTCAGAAACCCAGTCATGTTCGTCGTCGAAATCGGCAGCCTGCTCACCACCGCGCTGCTCGCCGACAACGCCATCCACCACCGCGCGGGGTTTGGTTTCAATCTCCAGATCACGCTCTGGCTCTGGTTCACCGTGCTCTTCGCCAACTTTGCCGAAGCCATGGCCGAAGGCCGCGGCAAGGCACAGGCCGACACCCTCCGCAAAGCCAAGGGTGACACCATCGCACGGCGCTACACCGATGCGGGCCATCTCGAAGATGTGAGCAGCGGCCTGCTGCGCGCCGGCGACATCATCCACGTCGAAGCCAGTCAGTACATCCCCGGCGACGGCGAAGTCATTGAGGGCGTCGCCTCAGTCGATGAATCCGCCATCACCGGCGAATCCGCGCCCGTCATCCGCGAGGCCGGCGGCGATCGCTCTGCTGTTACCGGAGGTACTCGGGTCCTCTCCGACTGGGTGAAGATCCGCATCACCTCCAACCCGGGCGAGACCTTCCTTGACCGCATGATCGCTCTGGTTGAAGGCGCATCACGCCAGAAGACGCCCAATGAGATTGCACTCAATATCCTGCTCTCCGGCCTCACCATCGTCTTCCTTCTCGCCGTCGTTACGCTGCAGCCCTTCGCCATCTACTCGCATGCGCCGCAGACCGTCTTCGTCCTCGTCTCGCTTCTCGTCTGCCTCATTCCCACCACCATCGGCGGTCTGCTCTCCGCCATCGGCATCGCCGGCATGGACCGCGTCATGCAGCACAACGTGCTGGCGATGAGCGGGAAGGCGGTGGAAGCAGCCGGCGACGTGAACACGCTGCTGCTGGACAAGACCGGCACCATCACGCTGGGCAACCGGCAGGC
>JAGWML010000203.1 GCA_028873155.1 Acidobacteriota bacterium | reverse complement strand
TTGGCCTGCCCCGCTGCCGCCTGGTAGACGTCCAGATTGTCTTTGTCGACCAAAGACGTTCCGGTGTCCACGAAGACTGGATAAGGCGAGAACGGATCCGCACCGTAGTCCTTGGAGAGCTGGGTCGGCGGCGCGTGAAAGATCTCGTCAAGCGCCTTCAGCCCGTAGTAGCCCATGGTGTAGGGCTTCTGCGCGATGGTTGAATCAATCGTTCCTGCCTTGATTCCGTCCAGCGTATCCTGGTTCGCATCCCATGCAATCAGAACGCGGTCCGTCACATTGGCGCGCCGGATTGCATCCGAGACCGGCTTGCCGCCTGCCGACTCCAGGCAAACGAACGCATCGACCTTCTTGGGACCGGTCTGAGCGAGCATCTCCTGCGCCTTGTCAAACGCGATGCGCGGGTCGCTCTTGATGTCGACGACATCCACGATGTGGATGTCAGGGCGGCTCTCCAGAACGTCTTTGAATCCTTTCAGACGGTCTTCGATATTTGGTTGACCGGCAAGCGTGAAGAAGACTACGTTGCCTTTGCCGCCCAGCTTCTGAATCAGGCGCTTGCCTCCAAGCCTGCCGGCCTCGATATTGTTAGTGCCGATGAAATACAGCCGCTTGCTGCCAGGGTCATCGGAATCGATGGTGATGACAGGGATACCCGCCTGCACCGCCGCATCAATCCCCGACTGCAGTACGCCTGCATCGGCAACGGAGATCAGAATGCCGGCCGGCTTCGCGGCCGTCGCCTTCTGCAACTCAGCCAATTCGCCCTGCGGGTCATAGTTCTCCGGGCCAACCACTTTGGCTGTGACTTTGAACAGCGCTCCTGCCCGGTTGAAGCCGGACGCCGCCGTCTGCCAGTACGGCAGAGCTGAGTTGGAAGTAACCAGGTAAAAGATCTCCTTGTTCGAGTGACGCTCGCACCCCGCCGTCCAAAAAACGCCGAAAGCCAAAATGGCAACCGCTAGTTGTTTGATCCTTTTCATCTCTGCCCTCCACTGGTCCATGGGTGGATCGACTGGAAAAGGCCTCACGGCCACCCGGCCTTTCCCTTCAGAAGTTCGGCTGGATGGTACTCCGGCTCCGAGGCACTTGTCCAATCCAAACCGCCCAAAGCGGTTTATCGCACACCATTCCGGCTCGTGCACGTGATTCCGCTCACGCGATTGCGGTCATGGCGCGCAATTCCTTCACAGTGCGGTATAACCAGACTGAAGAAATGAACGATATGCCCGCTCACACTCATCTGCCCGCCGTGCTGCCCGCCGCGATTGCCGTGGCGGACGCAGGCGCGCTTGCTCTTCGCGTCCACACCGAGCCACAGCACGCCTATCGCACGCCCTTCGCGCGCGACAGCGCCCGGATTCTGCACGCACGCGCCTTTCGCCGCCTGGCAGGCAAGACGCAGGTCTTTACGCGGCTGCCTTCAGATCAGGTCAGCGATCACATCCGCAGCCGCCTGACCCACACCCTTGAAGTGGCGCAGATCTCGCGCACCGTCGCGCAGGCGTTGGGCCTGAACGCAGCGCTCGCGGAGGCTCTGGCCCTCACGCACGACATCGGTCATCCTCCGTTCGGCCATGCCGGGGAGAAGGCACTCGACCACGCCCTGAAGGCGCATGGGCTGAGCTTTGACCACAACCTGCACGCGCTGCGGATCGTCACGTGGTTTGAGCAGCGATACGCCGGCTTTCGTGGCCTGAACCTCACGCTCGGAGTCCGCGAAGGCATCATCAAGCATTCGAGAGACTACTCGTCTGCTACGCATCCAGAGCTTGCCGGGTATTTTCTGGACCAACGGCCGCCCCTCGAGGCTCAACTGATTGACCTGACCGACGAGATTGCTTACCTGACCGCCGATCTCGAGGATGGGCTCGATTCAGGCATTCTCAATCTGTCCCAGGTACGGGACGGAGTCGAGCTGTTCCGGCGATTCCTGTCGCAGGCCCAGGCCGAGTACGCCGCGGCCGCGCCTCGCCTGTTGGCGAATGAAGCGTTGCGCCAGATTCTGAATGCGCTCGTCACCGATCTGCTGAGCGAAACCTCCGCGCGCGTGGCGCGCTCTGGCGCGGCCACGCTGGAGCAGGTTCGCCATGCGCCAATGCGGCTGGCTGCGTTGAGCCCCGCAATGGAGGAGGCGCGCGCCCAGGCCAAGCACTTTCTCTATGCCAACTTCTATAACGCGCCCGCGATGCAGGAGGCGCACGAGCACGCAGGCGAGGTTATTGCCGGCCTCTTTGCGTACTTCATGGAAGACCCCGGCAGACTACCCGCAGATCATCAGTTCCACATCGCCACCGAAGGCCCGGCGCGCATCGTCACGGATTATCTGGCGGGCATGACCGACAGCTACGTCGAGCAGTGCTGGGCGCATAGCCGTGCGGGCTGAAGATGCGTTACTGCACGGTGCCCTTCGGCCGCAGCCGTCGCAAGTCCAGCGCGCACTCCACGGCATTTTGCGCAAAGAGCCGGAGATTGTCTGAAGCTGCCCACAGCCACACACGCTGCGTCTCTGAAGAATTGTTTGTCATGGGCTCGGCGCGCAGGCGCACCAGCACGTCATTCTGACCCGTCGCGGCCAGGTTTGACGGCGAATCCGTGTCCTCAAGCACAAGATCCAGATGGTCGCCACCGAGCGCTTCTTCCATTCGCGAGATAGCGACTGGGCGCTCCAGTTCCACGACCATCGAGAAGGCGTGGCCGTGGAAGACCGGGGCGTGAATGGCCTGCACAGACACCGCGGGCCAATGCTGTCCGGCCAATGCGGCATAGTGCCTGCGAATCCGCGCCTCGACGGACCGCAGGCTGGCAACGGCTCCCTCGCCGAGGCCGGAGAGCAGATTGTAAGCCGCCTGCGCGTCATAAATCGCCCGCGGCAGCCCCTGAAAACTCAGCAGGCTGACCGTCTGCTGGTGCAGCTCGTCCATGGCCCCGCGCCCAAACTCGCTGGCGGGCAGAAGCACGGTAGCGGCAGCCAGGCGGACGCTGGCGGCCTGCTGCAACCGCTCCACAACCAGGGCGAGCGCAAGCGCCGCCGGATGAGCCGGAACAATCGCCGGCGTGAAAAGGTCGGCGCTGCGCGCTTCCTGGTCCACCCACGGAGCGCGAATCAGGACACCCGTCTGCTGATCGAGCGCTCCGCTCAGGTCCAGAACCGTGGAGCCGGCCCGCAACGCATCACGCCAGTGCTTCTGCGTGAGAGCCTCTGCACCGCAAAAACAGGTGAAATCCACATGGTCGAAGACACCCTGTTCGATGGCCTGGACAACGGTCGCCTCATCGCCGACCTGATCGATCTGCCCCCGCGCGTCTTCCTCATCGAGCAGCTGAATGGTCGCCGCGGCCAGCGGAGAGTCCGCCAGAGCATCCTTCAATTCCTTGCCGAGCAGTGTGGAAGCTCCAACAATCGCAATCTTGTACACAGTGATCCTTGTTCCTTCTCCGTGAAGGTTCCAAATTCAAGAGCGGGTGGCGGAGTGCGGTTCGCCGGATGCGCCTTCAGGCACCCCTGCCGCAGCGGGAAGACGCCGCCTCCGCGACCATGAGTACGCCGCGCGTGCCCAGATGCCCGAGAACATGTAGACCAGCGCACCGGCAAACAACACTACCTGCGAGTAGCGAATGCTCACATACAGCACAACCGCGAGCACCAGCAGCAACTGGAAAGGGTGGCTGCGCGCCAGGTTAATCTCCTTGCCAGACCAGAAGCGCCAGGTGCTGACCATAAGAAATCCCGTCAGCCCCACCAGCAGCAGCCATGGGATGGCAACCCACCAAGCCTGCACCGGGATGCCATAGCACAGGTGCACAGTGGAGGCTAGCAGACCGGCTGCGGCGGGAATCGGCATGCCGACAAAATACTTCCGGCCCGGCCGCCCTGGATTCCGAGGCTGCGCGTCGTGGCTGATGTTGAATCGCGCCAGCCTGGATGCGCCACCAATCAGGTAGAGGAAGCAGATGAATGCCCCCGCCTGCATCAGGTGCATCCGCAAATGCGGGTTGACCGAGTCAGGCAGGAAGTGAAAGCCCCACACAAACGCCAGCAGGCTGGGCGCCACGCCAAATGTGATGACATCGGCCAGCGAGTCCAGCTCTCTGCCAAAATCGCTGCATGTATTGGTCATGCGCGCGATGCGGCCGTCGAGGGCATCGAACGGAATCGCAAAGAGAATCGCGATGGCAGCCCAGTCCAGATGCATCTCGGCATTGCCGCTGATGGCCGCCAGCGTTTGCGTGATCGAAAAATAGCCGGCTCCGATGTTGCCCGCCGTGAACAACGAAGGCAGCAGAAACATGCCGCGCCGCAGACGCGCCTGCGCGCTTTGCCGCACCTCGTCCGGCGTGCGATGCATCAAGGCCTGCCTCCGCGCCCGGCGCCCGCATATTCGCTTGCGCCCATCTCCTCTGCACCGGCCGCCATGGCGACAAGCGATGCCTGCTCCGGCATCACCGCCAGCACACTGGCGCCGCCACGGACACGCTGCCCGCGCTTCACGCGCAGTTCCGCCTCCCGCGGCACCAGCACATCGACGCGGGAACCAAATTTAATGAGCCCCACTCTCTGTCCCCGCGTTACCTCATCTCCTTCGCGGAGAGTGCAGACAATCCGGCGGGCCAGCAGCCCGGCAATCTGCTTGAACGTAACGTCATAGCCAGGGCCGCTGACGGTCACGATATTCTGCTCGTTGCGATCCGCCGAGTCGGGGTTCATGGCGTTGAGATACAGCCCCTTCTGGTAGCGCACAGAGCTCACCCTGCCGCTGATCGGCGAGCGGTTGACGTGCACATCAAAGACGCTGAGAAAGATGCTGATTCTCTGGCACGGGCCCTGCGGGGTATCCAGCGCGAGAGTCTCGGTCACAAGACCGTCGCCAGGGGAGACGATAAGCCCCGGAGCCTCGGGAATTGGCCTCTCGGGATCCCGAAAAAACCAGAGGAAAAATGCTGCGAGCAGAACCGGCAGAATGGGCCACACCCATCCTCCGGTTGCCCATGCCACGAGCCCCGCAACCACCAGGAGGCTCAAACCGTAGATGTAACCGTCACGAACCATTGTCCCCAACGATTATACGGTTGAACACACCCTGGTGTGGCGTCGTGTGCGCGCACGCCGCATTGGGAGAGCACAAGGATGGCTGCGCTTTCCCGGTCAATCTCACAAGCACCCGGGATGGGCCCTACACCGCAACGGCGGCGCGGTGCTCCAGGGCGTAAATCAGGTCCTTGGCGTGAAGTTTGAGCTTTTTCAGACGGACCTCTTCGAGCTGCTCTTCGGTGGACAGGTATGGCTTCTGGAGCAATTCCTCCAAACGCTGAACGTAGCGGCTGTGTTCTGAATGCAGGCGGTCCAGTTCTTCGTTCAGCGTGGAATCCTTGATCTCATCCATCAAGCACCT
>JAGWML010000202.1 GCA_028873155.1 Acidobacteriota bacterium | reverse complement strand
GGCTGCTTCGCCGCGAGCAGCTCAATTCATACGTGGAGTCTGGCGAGTTGGCGGAGCTGATCTGGCGATGCAACAGGGAGCCCGAAAAATTCCAGATAGAGCGGGATTTGCTCGAAGAGCATCTCGAAACCATCGAGCGTCGTGCATCCCCGATGCGACGCCGCTCGAAGAAATTCCGTCGTCTCCCCGCGCATCACTACGTCCGCCACAACAGCTGATGGTTCAATCCGGGTTACATCCATCGGAAAGGAGTCCGCGTCCTTTGTGCCAAGCGGTGTCGCATTCACCACGAGATCGAAGCTCGCTGGATCGTTGTGTCCGGCCTCAATCTTCATGCCAGGAAAATGGCCCTGTAATCTCATTCTTACTCCATCTGCAACAGCCGGGTTGAGGTCAAAGAGATGGAGCTCCGCAATCGCACGCTGCGCCAAAGAAGCCGCAATTGCCGATCCGATTCCTCCACATCCAACGATCAGCGCCTTCGCGCTCTTCAACTCGAACCCCTTGCGCGTCAGGCCTCGCGCAAACCCTTCGCCATCGAACATATCTCCGGCCAGACGTCCGTCGGGCAGGCGCTTCACCGCATTGCACGCTCCGGCGATGCGGACCAACGGCGATGCCTCATCGAGGAGGCGAGCAGTCGGCACCTTGTGCGGCATCGTGATCAATGCGCCGAGGATGTTTTCGAGCGCGAAGACAGACCGTAGAAAGGGCGGATACGCCTCAGTACGGCAGGCCATCGGAAGCACAACCGCATTCAATCCGATGCTTTGGAAATAGGGGTTGTAGATCATCGGAGACTGGAAAGAATCCGTTGGGTATCCGATATGCGCGATGAAAGCAGTTCGCCCATCAATGTACATGGAATCAATTGCTTCCTGCTGCGTCCGTCTCCTCTACCTTCACTACAAAGTAGGTGATGGATTCGCCCGGCGCGACCTGCATCTGGTGGGGCATTCCAGCGGGGATGTGGACGATGTCTCCTGCCTGAAGCTCCTGGGCCGATCCTCCCTCGACACCGGTACCAGCCATCTCACCGGGATGGGTCGCCTTCGGGTCGGTAAGGTGGCCGCCTGTCATCAGCGTGGCATGCCCGTCCACGATGGTAAAGATGTCGGCGAAATGCTCATGCAGTTCGCCTGCGCCGCTGCGGCTGCGGAATGCCAGCATGGTGAAGTGGCGCGGGTACGTTGTGAGTGTTTCGCTGGCAGAGCCATTGCCAGATGCTGCCAGTTCCCGCAGGTGTTTGGCGCGGTCTTTCAGTTGCGAGGGTGACCAATGGTCGGATTGCATAGTCTGTGCTTGAACTCCTGAAGCGATGAGTAAAGTTGTTGTTGCCAAGACAGCGGCAAACAGCGAACGCGTGCCGATGCGTTGAGCGGTGGAGTGTGCGAAGTTTCGGGTGGACATTTGGGAGGCTCCTAAGGATGAGACGATGAGCGGAGTTCTGCGAGCTTGCGCGCGCGAAGGAAGATTGAACGAAACATGGAGCGAGTGAGCCGCCCCGTGTTGGTGTTTTGCAACGAAGGATGGAAGCTGGCAAGGATATGCAAGCCGCTGGGCAGGGTGTACTCCGCACCGTGGGCAAAGGCAAAGCCGGAGCGCGACGTGATTTTGCCGGTGCGATGCAGGTGGGCCAGCAGGCCGTCAAAGGCGATGCGGCCGAGGCAGACGACGACACGCAGATGCTTGAGGAGGGCAATCTCCTGGTCGATCCATGGAGCGCAATTGCGCAGCTCCTGCGGTGTGGGCTTGTTCGCGGGTGGTGCGCAACGCCCAACAGAGGTGATCCAAAGATCGGTGAGTTGCATACCGTCATCGCGCGATGTGGCGTTGGGCTGCGAGGCAAAGCCTGTCTCATGCAGTATTGGATACAGGAAATCTCCAGAGCCATCGCCGGTGAATGGGCGGCCCGTACGGTTGGAGCCGTGCGCGCCTGGTGCTAGACCCAGGATGAGGACGCGCGCCTTCGGGTCGCCGAACGACGGCACAGGACGGCCCCAGTACTCCCACTCGGCGTAGGCTCGGCGGCGCGTAGCAGCCACCTCCGCGCAATGTGCCCGCAGGCGCGGGCAGAGCGCGCACTCGATGATTCGCGCATTGAGAGACTGCAGGGAATTGGGTTTGGAGCCCATGGCGGAATTGTAGGCGATGCATCGGTATGCTGTGCCAAACTTTGAGCAGGAGGACTCTCACATGAAGGCGGCGAAGCTGCTGATGCTAGCAGGAGACTTTGTAGAAGATTACGAAATCATGGTGCCATTTCAGGCTCTGCAGATGGTGGGTCACTCGGTCGATGCAGTCTGTCCCGGCAAGAAAAAGAGCGAGCAGGTGCGCACCGCGATTCATGACTTTGAGGGCGATCAGACTTACTCGGAGAAACGCGGGCACAACTTCACGCTGAATGCGAACTTTGATGAAGTGGTGCCGGCAGCCTATGACGGATTGGTGATTCCGGGCGGGCGCGCGCCGGAGTACCTGCGGCTCAATCCAAAGGTGCTGGAGATTGTGCGCCATTTTGACAAGGCCAACAAGCCGATTGCAGCCCTCTGCCATGGCGCGCAACTGCTGGCAGCAGCCAACGTTCTGAAGGGACGCAAGCTGAATTGCTATCCCGCGTGCGCACCGGAGGTGGAGCTGGCTGGCGGAACATTTATACGGGTGGAGTTCAGCGAGGCTGTGGTGGACGGCAAGCTGGTGACGGGGCCTGCGTGGACAGCGCATCCAGAGTGGCTGCGGAAGTTCCTTGAGGTGCTAGCGGCGCACCTTGGCGCGTAACAGGCCCTAGTGCGCCACAGGAGCAGGCGCCGGCTGCGCAGCGCGTACCTGGTGCAGCGGGCGTGCCGAAGCTGCCGTCAAAATCTGCTGCACTTCAGAAAGGATGGAGAGGGCGACGGCGGCGGGTGTCTCCGCACCGACGTCGAGTCCCGTGGGCGCATGCAGTTGCGCCAGCATGCGCTCAATGGCATCCGGTGTGTCTGGCCGACCCACGAGGCGCGCTGCATCCGCCAGCAGGTCGCGTGTGCGCCGCTGCGGTCCAAGCACGCCGATGTAGGCGAGCCGAAAATCGAGCGCAAGGAGGGAAGCGAGAACACGCAGGTCCTGCTCGTAGCTATGCGACATCAGGATGGCTGCATCCGTAGCGAGCGGGTGGAATTGCGACGGCGCAGCAGCAGGCAACTGGTCAATGGGCAGGACGCGAAGTTCATCCGCCTCAGGAAAGCGCTCCCGCGTGGTGAGGTGCGATCGGCCATCACATAGGGCAACAAACCAGCCCATCTCCCTGGCCATGCGCAGAACCGGCTTCGCGTCATCACCCGCGCCGAAGATCCAGAGGCCCGGCCGCGCCGGCCGGTAGTCGGCCCAGATGCGCGTGGCGACGCCGTCGATGTGGATCGTTTCATCAAAAGAGGTGCGGAATTCGAGCGCGCGTTGAGCGCGTGTGCAAAGTTCGAAGTCCAAATCCTCATCGTGCGTTGCCGCCTGCGTTCCCGGCAGACCTGCAAATGCCCGCTGGCCTGCGTGCGGCCCTGATAGAACCGTTGCAACCGCAAGAGGAATTCGCATGCCGAAGCCGGCTTCCAGCGATTGCATATGGGCCAGGGCTGTTGCGCTGCGCTCGAGCAGGATGTAGACCACACCACCGCAGCCTGAGCCATACGGCAGGTCGCCATCGTCCGCGACGGTGGAGTAGCGTTCGACAACCGGTCCCGCAGCGGTGAGCCACCAGGCACGCTTGGCAACTTCGGCTTCAAGGCAGCCGCCGCTCACCGTGCCTGCGCGGCGGCCATCCTGGGCAATAAGCATGCGCGCGCCAGGCTTGCGATAGCTGGGGCCCTCGACCGCGACGATCGTTGCGAGCACATAGTCCGCCCCGGCAGCTTCCAACTCCCGCCACAGGGGCAGAACTCTTTCAAGGTCGGTCATTGCATCCTATTGTCGCTCAAGCTTCCAGGATTTTCGACTGGAGCAGATCCTCGATGCGGATGGGCAGATCGCGCACACGGACACCGGTGGCGTGATAGACCGCCGACGAGATCGCAGGAGCAACGCCTGCCATGCCGATTTCGCCGATGCCTCGCGCGCCGTATTCGTTCACAATGTAGTCCGGATAATCAAGGAAGGTGACGTCGAGATCGGGCAGGTCGGCGCAAGTGGCCACTAGGTAGTCCGCAAAGCTGCCGTTGATGGGCTGGCCGGTCCGTGGGTCGTGTACCGTCTCTTCAAACAACGTCATGCCGACGCCCATCACCGCTGCGCCGAGAATCTGGTTGGCTCCTGCGCCTTTGTTGATGATGCGGCCGCAGTCGAAGATTGAGAAGATGCGGCTCACGCGGATGCGCGCGATCTCCGGTTCCCACTCCACCTCGGCAAAGTGAGCGCCAAATGAATGCAACGAGTATTCGCGTGCCTTGGGGTCGTCCCATGAAGGACTTGTCTTGCCCTCGCCTGCCACGCCGCTCAGATTCGCCATACGCAGTACATCTTCAAAAGCAACTCCACTGGAGGCCGGCTGGCCCTTCAGATGAATGCGCCCCGCAGTGAGAGCGAGCGAGTCTGGCTTCGCTCCCTTGAAGGGCGAATCGGAGACCAGCGTGGCGATGCGGAGCAGGCGCTCAATTGCCTGGTTGATGGCGCTGGTTGCGGCCGGTAGAACGGCGCTGGTAGCCATCGAGCCACCGGAGGTGGGTCCTTCCGGCAGTGACGTGTCACCGAGAAACACATCGATGCGATCCATCGGAACGCCGGTGCGCGCCTGCATCACTTGAGCAAATACGGTGTAGGTGCCGGTACCGATATCCTGTGTGGCGCAACGGACGGCGACGCGGCCATTGGGTGTGAGTTCCGCCGCGGCGGAGCAGGGGATACGCGCCGCGGCCCAGGAGGCGCCTGCAAGGCCCCAGCCAATGATCTTGCCGTCCCGTTTCATCGAGCCAACCTGCGGCGTGCGCTGCTTCCAGCCAATCTTCTCGGCGCCGGTCAGGTAGCACTCCTTCAGGTGGCGCGAGGAGAACGGCTTGTCTGTGCCTTCGTCGCGCTCGGCGTCGTTCTTGATGCGCAGTTCGAGGGGGTCCATGTTGAGCTTGATGGCCAGTTCGTCCATGGCCGACTCGAGCGCAAAGAGGCCGGGCACGGCGCCAGGGCCACGCATGGGCGCAGGCGCACCCACGTTCCGCCGCGCCATCGCCGTGGTGACTTCGAGATTGGGGCAGCTATAGAGGAACGGCGTCTGCTCGCCGCAGTGCTCGACAAAGTCGTCGTTGATAGAGGTCTCGGTGTAAAAGTCGTGGCGAATCGCCGTGAGCTTGCCGTCCGGGGTTGCGCCGAGGCGAATGCGCTGCTGCGTGCGCGGGCGATGGCCAACTCCGGTAAACTTCATGCGGCGATCGACGCTGAGCTTCACGGGGCGATT
>JAGWML010000201.1 GCA_028873155.1 Acidobacteriota bacterium | reverse complement strand
CAATGTGGCACGAATTCAAGCGGTCAAAGCCAGCACCACCGGTTGTCAGACGACTTTCTTGCAGAAGTACCAGTCGGTGCACTCGAAGCCTGCGTTAAGGCGGGCATCGGCTTCCTCGATAGTGGCGGGAGGCGGCACGATGACCTTGTCGCCGGGCTTCCAGTTAGCGGGCGTGGCGACGTGGTGCTTGTCGGTGGTCTGGAGCGCGTCGATGAGGCGGATGATCTCGGCGGTGTTGCGGCCGGTGGTGAGGGGGTAGTAGATCATGGCGCGGACGATGCCGTTTGGATCAATGACGAAGACGCAGCGGCTGGTCTCAGTCTTGCTTTCGCCGGGCATGATCATGCCGTAGAGGGTGGCGATCTCCTTGTTGAGGTCGGCGATGATGGGGAACGGGATGTCGATGCCGAACTTCTCTTTGATATTGCGGACCCAGGCGATGTGAGAGGTGGGACTGTCGATGCTGAGGCCGAGCAGCTCGACGTTGCGCTGGCGCAGCTCCGCCGCGATGGCGGCGAAGGCGATGAACTCCGTGGTGCAGACGGGGGTGAAGTCGGCGGGGTGGGAGATTAGCACGAGCCAGTTCCCGTGGAAGTCATCGAGGCGGATTTTGCCGTGTGTGGTGACGGCCTCAAAGAGCGGAGCGGGCATGCCGAGGCGCGGCAGGGACGCGGGTTGAGCGGAGGCGGCGGCGTGGGATGGGTCCTGCGATGTGGTTTCGGGATTCGGCATGTTCGTCTCACTTTCTGGCGTCAGAAGACGCCGCGATGCGGGCCGCGCAGCTTGCCGGTGCAGAGCGCGGAGGGCGTTCACAGGGAATGCGCCGCAAGGAGCGCCGCACTCTGACATTGGAGGATAGGCCGGCCAGCGCCTGCGGGCAGTGACCCACGGCACACGGATGGACGGCTGACGGGATCGATTGCGTGGGGTGCGTCAGAAGTGCGCTGAGCTTCGCTCAGGATGGCAGCAGTTTTTGTGGTGAGAACTTCTGACCCTGGGTGCTAAGCGGGCTGAGGTGCTGCTTCACTGACCGCCAGTTCGATGGAGATCTGCGGCGTGTGGAGCAGGGTGTTGTGGACGAGGCAGGCGTGGACGGCGCGGTTGAGGCCTTCGATGTGTTCCGGCGAGAGCTCGACGGGGGCGCTGACACGAATGACGAAGTTGGTAAGGCGCGCGGGCGGCTTGATTTTTTCCGCGGTGACGGTGACCTGGACGCCCTCGCCGCCGAGCTTGCGGGTTTTGAGGTACTGCACGGCATAGAAGGCAGCGCAGGAGCCGAGCGAGGCGAGCAGGAACTCGGGCGGGGTCATGCCGGCGTCCTGGCCGCCGCTGTCAGTGGGCTGGTCGCAGACGATGGTGTGGTTGCGGGCCTGGATGGCGAACCGGACCTGATCGAGATGGGTGACCTTGATTTCCATGAAGGGATGAAGACCTCAGCTTTCACTGGATAAAAGCCATGGGCGGGGCCAAACGTTACATGCGGGCAGAAGACGGCTCGGGAATGGCCATGCCGAGCAGGCGGAGGTACTCGCGGGTGAGGATGGAGCGCAGGCGCTGCGCGATGGCCGGGTCGCAGGGGACTTCCATGGAGCGGCAGCGGTCGATGGCGGCGCGGAGGTCGCGGAGGAAGGCGACGCAGGAGGGGCAGCCCTCGATGTGGACGCGCATCTGGTCGCAGGTGCGCGGTTCGACGCGGCCGTCGAGGTATTCAGAGAGATTGGCGAAGAGCTCGCGGCAGGCGTCGGGACGCTTTGCGGCGGGCTTTTCATGCTCGGCTGCTTCGGACCCTGCCGGCGGGCCGTCGAGGATGCGGCTCATCTGCTTGCGGACGGCGAGGCGGGCGCGATGAAGGCGGACGCGAACGGTGCCGGGCTGGAGGTCGAGAATCTTGGCGACCTGTTCGGTGGCGAGGTCCTCCATGTCGTGGAGGACGAGGACCATGCGCAGCGCGGGCGGAATCTGGAGGACGGCCTGGTGGAGGAGCTGGTGCTGCTCGGCGTGGAGGAGCGCGCCTTCGGGGTTTTCGGCGGCGTCCTGGAGCAGGCGGCCGAGCTCGGCGTCGTCGGGCATGAGCTCGTCGAGCGAAACGTTGCGAGCGGGCGACTGAGAGGGTTTGCGGCGCATGCGCCAGCAGCGGTTGCGGGTGACGGTATAGAGCCAGACGGCGAGGGCCTGCGGGTCCTGGATTTTGGCGAGGTGGCCGAGGGAGCGGTAGAGGACTTCCTGGGTGGTGTCTTCTGCGTCCTCAGGGTGGCCGCAAACCTTCATGCTGAAGGAGTAGACGGTGTTCTGCAGGAGGCCGATGGCTTCTTCGACGGCCTCGGGCGTGTTGCGCTGGAGCAGTTGCGCGGCTTGGATGAGTTCGGGGCGCATCGCGAGGAGTTGGGACTTGTCCAGTATAGCGGCTGCGCTACGGCAGTTCCTGCGCTGCGGCGGCGGTTGGCCCGGCCATCCTCTGGCGAAGAGACGGCCGTAAGTGGGGTGGGTAGGCAAACGAGTGGCAAAGGGAAGTGTCGGCGGTCAACCAGGCCTGTGCCGCCTCCACGAGGTTCGAGGCCACTTTGGCGGGTCGGCCGTTTTACGTCAACTTGAGCGCCGCGCGGGAACCGGGACATCGGCTGACGTTTCATTGCCGGTCTGACCTCAATGAGCTTATTGGCGGAGATAACCGCTCATTGAGATCCACATGCCTATCTTGCCCGGTGCGGAAGGGTCCTAGATAATGTGAGCGTGCCAGAGCACATACCCAATAAACAACACATAACAGACAATCAGAAGTGCCCCCGCAGCACGCCCCATCTGCTTGTTTGGAATTGCCAGTACGATGACCAATACAAGTGAACCGAGCATCATCAGAAACGGCCCCTGCAGCCGCCCGGCCTGGCGGATCACTAAAGGGCGAACCAGCGCCGCGGCACCAAGCGTCATCGTCATGTTGTAAGCGTAAGATCCGATGACAGCCGCGATTGAAGCTTCCGAAGCGCCACGACGCGCAGTAGACCAGGCAAGCACCACAAGTTCAAAGCCGGTGGCAAATCCCACGACAGTTAATCCAAGAGTTGCCTGCCCGGGCTCTGCGGGTGTGATCTGCCGTAAACCCTCTACAAGAGCCATCGAGCCGCCGATCATCGCGGCAACTCCGGCGAAGACATGGAGGATTTCCCGCCCCTTCCGCGACCGAGGAATCTCGGCGGCCCTTTGCCCGAGTTCCTCGGCTTCACCCAGAGATGGAGACTTCTTTTCAATGAACCAAATAATTGCGATGTAGGCACAGTAGAGAAGAACCAGGATTACGCCTTCGGCCCTGCTTACGACGCCAGCCCATGCGAACCAGACACCAATAGCTCCCAACGGCAGCCCCAGCAAAGCATACCTGAAAACTTTGCGACCGAATGGAAGTGGAGCGACGAGCGCCCCTACGCCGAGGGCGAGAAGGCAGGCCGTGATATTTGCTCCAATGACATCGCCAACGGCGATAGCCGGCAGTTTTCGCGCGGATGCGGTCAGGCATGTTGCAAGCTCTTCAGGTTCGGCACCTGCAAGAAGGAGGGCCAATGCGAAGGTACTTGCACCAAGGCCCCTTCCGGCTGCAGCAAGGTGCTCAGCAAATTCCTCCGCTCCCCAGACGATGCAGCCGGCGCCAAAAAAGACCACAACCAGCCAGAGCGCAGTTGAGATCATGCTTCGGCCTTCTTGAATTTGCCGAAACGCAATGCCAAGGTCGGTAGCAGTAAGAGATTGAGCGCCGTTGAAGTGAAGAGGCCACCCAGGATGACGATCGCCAACGGACCTTCGATCTCCTGTCCTGGCGCGTTGCTGCCTATCGCAAGGGGCAACAGGCCCAGTCCCGTCACAAGTGCTGTCATAAGAATTGGCGCGAGTCTTTCGGAAGCGCCGTCGATCGCGGTCCGATATCCCCACTCCCTGCCTTCCACCGTGATCAGGTGCTCATAGTGTGAGATCAGCATGATCGAATTGCGCAGTGTGATTCCGAACAACGTGACGAACCCTACCATGGCGCCCAGCGAGAGGACGCCTCCGCTTGCAAACACCGCCAGCACGCCGCCCACCAGCGCAAACGGAAGATTGGCCAGCACCAGCAGAAGGTTCCGGCCGTTCATCAGCACCACTGAAAGCAGCAGAACGACTCCGAAAGCCGCCACCGCCGAGTGTGCCAACAGTTCGCGATGCGATTGTGCCTCAGCCAGTGCCGTACCGCCGAACTGCACGTAGTTGCCTGGGGCCAGACTCACCTTCGCGGCAATCGCGCGCTGCGCGCGGCTCACAAAAGCTGCCGCGGCTCCCCCCTCGACGTCGAGTGTAATCGTCTGCACTCTTCGCGCGCCGTCGTGCAGAATCGCGTAGCGGCCCGACGTTTCGTATACGTGCGCGAGTTGATCCAGCGGTACATAAACACCGTCCGGGCTCCGCAGCGGCAAGTTTGAAACTGAATTCAACTGCGTGCGCAAGGAGGGTGGCAGGATCACGTATACCCCAAATACGCGGTTCCCTTCGTAGATGTCGCCCACCTGCTCACCCTCAAATGCGGTATGCACGGCGTCGAGCACCGTCACCGGATCGAATCCCCAGTGTTGAAGCTCGGGCTGTCGTAGCGCCACGGCAATCTCCGGAGTCCCGGGCGGCGCCTGCATCTGGATATCCGTTGCCCCAGGCACGCCGCTCAGCACATGTGTCACCTGTTCGGCTTCGCGGTCTATATCGTCGAGGTTCGTCCCATAAATATTGACCGCCACCGCCGCACCATACCCAGAGAGCGTTTCTTCGATGCGTTCTGTCAAAAAAGTATTCATCGAAAAAGACAGCCCAGAGAACCTGGATAGAGTCTTCCGGATTTTCCCTTCTGCGGCCTCTTCCTGCTCGCCACCCATTGGCTTGAGGTCAATCTCAATCTCGCTGTAATAGGGTCCCCATGTATCCTCATCGAGTTCTGCGCGGCCCACGCGCTGGCCCACTGCGCGCACAAACGGCAGCTTTTCCAGTGCTTCGGTCACCTGCTTGCCGCGAGTTATCGATTCCTGCAGCGAAGATCCGGGCACTGCACTCATGTGCACAATGAAATGTCCTTCATGCAACTCCGGTAAAAAAGCGGTGCTAAGGAACGGCAGCGTCGCAATTCCTCCGATGGTCGCAAGGGCAGCGCATCCGATCACGAGCCAATGCGCGCGCTCAACTCTTTCGAGGATTGAGATATAGCGCGCTCGGAGCCAATGCACCAGCGCCGACTCGTGCGGGCTCAACGTACGATGCCCGAGCAGAATCATGGAGAGAGCCGGCGTCACCGTCAGCGCTACCAGCAATGACGCCATGATGGCCAGGATGTAGGCCATACCCAGCGGTGCGAATATTCTGCCCGCCAAACCTGAAAGGGTAAGAATCGGCGTAAATACCAGCGCGACCGCAAA
>JAGWML010000200.1 GCA_028873155.1 Acidobacteriota bacterium | reverse complement strand
GGCGGAAGGGACTTGACGGCAGCATCCAGCTCTCGCCTCCGGCTTCTCTGAATGGGATGGGCTTGTGGTCACCGCCAGCAGGGAATCTTCCATCCCCGGTCCCCGGAGGCGAGGGACCGGGGGCACCTGTCAGCGGCTGCGGCTGCGAGAGAAAGGCAACCGCAGATCCTTCGACTCCCTTCGGTCGCTCAGGATGACACGGCGTGGGGTCGGGAGGGCTTGTGGATTGCCACTTATGCCGTCCGATGGACGTCATGGATGGGGCACCTGAGGTTGCGTCAGCTCTTGCCGAAGTCGTCGGGGATTTGGACGGCGACGACTTTGCCGGTGACGGTGGCGATGCCGTTGGCGTAGACGGTGGATTCGACGACGACCTTGCGGCCCTTGATCTCTGCCACGCGGGCGCGAATGGTGAGTGGGACGCCGAGCGGCGTGGGCTTGAGGTAGTCGACGTGGAGCGATGCGGTGACGAAGCGGAGGGCTGGCTCCGTGCCGGGCTTGCGCTGGGCGGCGCGGTAGGCGGCGGCTGCGGCGGTGCCGGTGGAGTGGCAGTCGACGAGCGAGGCGAGAACGCCGCCGTAGACGAAGCCGGGCACGGCGATGTGCCAGGGCTCTGGGGTGAAGACGGCGACGGTCTCGTCGCCCTCCCAGATTGTGCGGACGTGGTGGCCGTGATCATTGAGGCGGCCGCAACCGTAACACCAGGCGAGGCTCTCGGGGTAGTCGTCTTGAATGGCGCGGGTCATGTCTTCACTCGATGCGCATGCATGGGGCGCGGTGTGGCTGCGCGTAGTGTAGTGGATTCCAGCGATCTATGCAGGGGGTGAGGAGGTTCGCGGCGCGAGCCGACTGCGCAGAAGCTTCCAAAGCTCAAACCAGAGAAGGCTGGCGGTGCCGGCGCCGAGACAGAGGAGCATCTCAGCAGGCTGGAGCGGGCTGAAGCGGAAGAGCTGCTGAAAAAAGGGGACGGTGGTGACGAGGATGAGGATGGCGAACGCTCCGCCGACGATGAAGTAGAGAGCGGGGTTGGATGTGCGGATCGTGGTCCAGATGGTGTGGGTCCAGGAGCGGTTGGAGAGGATGAGCATGAGGTTGCCGATGATGAGCGTGGTGAAGGTGACGGTGCGGATGTTCGCTTCCGGCTCGCCGCCGTGCAGAGCAGAGGCAAAGAGAAAGACGGCAGCGAGGAGGACGCTTGCGCCTTGCAGGGCGCTGAGGACGATGCGATTGCGCTGCAGCAGAGGCTCGCGGGGATTGCGTGGAGGGCGCAGCATGAGGCCGGGCGCAGGGGGCTCCGCTTCAAAGGCGATGGAGCATGCGGGGTCGATGATGAGCTCGAGAAAGACGATGTGAATGGGCATGAGGATGAGCGGCCACCGGCCCAGCACAGGAATGAGCGCGAGGCCCGCGATGGGCACATGCACGGCGAAGACGAAGGACATGGCCTTGCGCAGATTGTCGAAGATGCGGCGGCCAAGGGCAATGGCGGCAACGATGGAGGAGAAGGAGTCGTCCATGAGCACAAGAGCCGCGGCTTCGCGGGCAACGTCGGTGCCGCGAGCGCCCATGGCGATGCCAATCTGCGCAGCTTTGAGAGCGGGCGCGTCATTGACGCCGTCGCCGGTCATGGCAACGGTTTCACCGAGACGCTTGAGCGCATTGACGAGGCGAAGTTTCTGCTCCGGCACGACGCGGGCAAAGATGTTGGTGGAGCGGAGGCGCGGCTCGAGTTCAGCATCGCTGAGAGTTTCCAGATCGGGGCCGGTGAGGACGTGGTCGCTAGCGGCAAGACCGATCTGTCGCGCGATGCTTTGCGCGGTTCCAGCGTAGTCTCCGGTAATCATCACGACGCGAATGCCGGCGCGATAACACTCGCTGATGGCGGCGGGCACCTCGGGGCGGATGGGGTCGGCGAGCCCGACGAGGCCGACAAATTCAAAGGGGAGTTCGGACTGCTGGTCGGGGAGGTTGGGGTGCATCCACCTGCACCGGGCGACGCCGAGGATGCGCAGACCGGTGGCGGCAAGCTGCGAGGAGCGGGCGATGACCTGCTGGAGGTCCTCGCCAGAGAGACGGCAGAGGGAGGCGACGGCTTCCGGCGCGCCCTTGGCGGCGATGATGAACGCGGAATCGTGAGCGGACTGCCAGGCGCGCGACATGGCGAGGAGCGCGGGAGAGAGCGGGTACTCGCGCATGAGGGTCCAGTCATGGTTGACGTGCTCGGTGTTGGCGAGGCAGCGGGCGCCAAACTGCTGGAGCGCGGTTTCCATGGGGTCGAGGGGGTTGCGCTTGCTGGCGAGCATGCTGTACTCGAGCAGATCGTGAAACTGCTCGGGCAGCGAGGTGGTGTCGGGGGTCGTGATGAGCGTGGATCCATCGACGACGAGGGTGTGGACGGCCATGCGATTCTGCGTCAGCGTGCCGGTCTTGTCGACGCAGAGGACGGTGGCCGAGCCGAGGGCTTCAATGGCGCTGCTGTGGCGGGTGAGGACATTTTTGCGGGAGATGCGCCAGGCGCCGAGCGCGAGAAAGACGGTGAGGACGACGGGGAACTCCTCAGGCAAAAGAGACATGGCCGAGGTGATGCCGACGAGGAGGCCGCTGGTCCAACTGGCGCGGGTGAGACCGTAGACGACGGCGATGAGGCCGCAGAGCGAGAGGCCGATGACGGCAAAGATGCGTGCCATGCGGTTGACTTCTGCCTGGAGCCGCGTTGCGCCGGGGTCGATGGATTGGAGCGCCTTGCCGATTTTGCCGAGTTCGGTATGGACGCCGGTGGAGAGAATCCTGGCATAGCCCTGGCCGCGCACGGCCATGGCGCCGGAGAAGACGAAGGGCAGGTCGTCACCGCCGGGTCGGCCCATGGATTCGATGGCGTGATCCGCGGCGGCCTTGCGCACCGGGACGGATTCGCCGGTGAGGAGGGATTCATCGACGGAGAGATTGACGGAGGAGAGGAGCACGCCGTCGGCGGGGATGCGGTCGCCTTCCGAGACGATGACGATGTCTCCGCGAACGACTTCGCGGCCGGCGACGCGGCGCTGGCGGCCCTCGCGGATGACGACGGCGCGGGGACTGGAGAGATCGCGGAGAGCCTCGAGCGCGTGCTCGGTCTTGCGCTCCTGATAGAGATCGATGCCGATGACGACGAAGATGGAGATGAGGAGAACGATGGAGTCACGCAGCTCGCCGAGGAGGAGATAGATTGTGCCGGCGCCGAGAAGAAGGAGAATCATGGGCTGGCGCAGAATCTCGAAGACGGTGCGGAGGAGAGTGCGTGCCCGCGCTGCAGGCAGCTCATTCGGACCCTCGGCGCGGAGCCTTGCGGCGGCGTCCGCTTCAGAGAGGCCGCGGAACGTGGAGGAGATATCGGGCGCCGATGGGATCGCCGTGCTCATGCTTGGGCATGATAGCAATCATGGGGATAGACTGCATGGGCGCAGGTCACAGGCGTGTCACCAGCCCATCTGGCGCATGCGATCGAGGATGATGGCGCTGTAACTGTCCATGCGCTGGGGATGGCGGCGGAGGGGCGCGGGAAGGATAGCGGCGAGGCGCGCTGCCTGTTCGCGACCGATGGCGCGGGCGGAGATGCCGTAGTCTGCGCGGCATGCGGCCTCAGCGCCGTAGATGCCGGGACCCCACTCGACGATGTTGAGGTAGAGCTCCAGAATGCGCCGCTTGCCGAGGACAAGTTCGGCGACGGGGACGAGCGAGGCCTCCGCACCCTTGCGGAGGATGGAGCGGCCGGTGCCGAAGAAGAGATTCTTGACGAGTTGCTGGGTGAGCGTGGAGGCTCCGCGGACGCGCTCGCCTTCGAGATCGCCCTGTGCGTCGATCTGCATCTGGTGCCAGTCGAAGCCGTGATGCTGGTAGAAGCGTCCATCCTCCGCGGCGATGACGGCGTGCTGCAGGTTGGGGGAGATCTGGCTGAGGGGAACGAAGGTGTCGCGGGGATGATACGGCTTGTGTTGGAGCAAGGCCTGCAGGCGGCGCTCGACGTGGACGGCGGTGGTAGGCGGGTCGATCCAGCGGAACGCGACGAGAAGCAGCGCGGCCAGCAGCCAGAGCAAGGCAAGAACAAGGGCCAGCGAGAGCAGTGCGATGCGGATGGAGGGCTTGCGGCGCGCGGCGGTAGGTGTTGGGCTGGCGGTCACAGTTCAGGATACGCGGGGAAGCAGCTTGCGCCGCACAGGAAAGGTTAATGGACGAGAGGACTCTCCCAAACGCGGCAGAGGATTTCCTTGAGCTTCGCGAAGTCCTTTTGCCCAAGCTCGGCGGCCCACTCACGCTCGATCTCGCGGAGCACGTCCAAGGCCTTTGCCCACGCGGCGTGTCCGCGTTTTGTGAAGCGGACAATGCGCGCGCGGCCCTCCTCCGGCGCATCCGACCGAACCAGGTACCCGCAATCCTCGAGGGTGCCGAGCAGCCGGTTCATCGCCTGCTTGCTCATCCCGGCGCGCTCCGCGAGAACCCCTGGGCGCTCCCCGTCCGGGCCGGGATACCGCAACAAGGCCATGTGCGGCAGGCTGAGCTCTTTGAAGCCCGCGGCATTCAGTTCGCGGAGGATGCGGCGTTGAATGGCCTCCGCCGGAACGCGCATCAGCGCGCCGATGAGCATATGCTTGGTTTTGGCTGCTGAATTTTGCTGCAACAAACCCATTGACACTCTCCGTAAACTGTGTTTACTATCATAGCACGGTAAACATAGTTTACCAGATGAGGTGGAAGATGACCCAACAAACCATCGATCTGCAATCCGGCTCCGCGAGCGGGACCGTCAGCCTGGAGAGGGCCCGCCCAGGCAACCCGGAGGAGACCGCGACGGCATCGCTGCCAGGTGAGGTCAAGTACGTCCCGGCAGGATCGGGAGCGGACTATTGGGGGCCGGGCACGGTGATGACATTTCTCATCACAGGCAAAGACACGGGCGGAGCCTTTTTTATGGCTGAGATGTCTGTCCCTCCTGGCGGCGGCCCACCCCCACACATTCACCACCGCGAGGACGAATCGTTCTATCTGCTCGAGGGCGCGCTGACCGTTCAAGTGGGTGGGAAGACACTTACCGCATCTGCGGGCGCTGCGGCTTTCCTTCCCCGCGGAATCGTTCATTCGTTCAAGAACACCGGCGACGCGAATGCACGGGCTCTGCTTGTGATCACACCGGCGGGGCTGGAACATTACTTTACAGAAGTGTTCGATCCTGTCAGGGATCGCACTGCCGCACCTCCGCTTCCGAGCAAGGAGTTCCTTGCGCGGGCGCTTGCGGCTTCGCCCCGGTACGGGCTGGAGCTTCTTCCCCCGGCGTAACGGACTCACGATCGGGAGTTTAGGCAAGGGAGATCTGTATCATGCAGCAAATGATTGATCTGTGCGTCAATCCAGCCGACGAAACGATCCACATTGGTCCGCTCAGGGTTCGCTTCCTGCTCACTGGCGAACACTCGGCCAACACCATTGCAGTCTTT
>JAGWML010000199.1 GCA_028873155.1 Acidobacteriota bacterium | reverse complement strand
TGACGCGCCTGCGCGCCCTTTTCGGGGTCATCGAGAATGCGAGGATAGACTCCCTTCATCTCCCACGTATGGAAGAAAGGTGTCCAGTCAATAAAGTCACGCAACGTTGCCAGAGGGAAGTCGTGCAATACGCGCACACCCTTGAACGCAGGCACGGCAATGTCCTCTGGGCGCCAGGTGATTGGTGTGCGGCGAGCGCGCGCCGTTGCAATGGAGACGGTCTGCAGGCGCGATGCGGCGTGTGACTTGCGCAGGGCTTCATAATCCGAGCGCAATTGACTCACGAACTGCGCTTTGCCATCTACGCTCAGCAGGCTTGTCGTCACGGGCACAGCGCGACTTGCGTCGAGCACATGCACCACGGGCTCGCTGTAGTGCGGCGCGATCTTGATTGCGGTATGCGCGCGGCTCGTTGTGGCGCCGCCAATCAGCAGCGGCAGCTTGAAGCCTGTACGCTCCATCTCACGCGCCACGTGCACCATCTCGTCCAGTGAGGGCGTGATCAGCCCGCTCAGCCCGATCACGTCCGCCTTTTCCTGCCTTGCGCGCTCGAGGATCTTCTCTGCGGGGACCATCACGCCGAGGTCAATCACCTCATAGTTGTTGCAGGCCAAAACCACGCCGACAATATTCTTGCCGATGTCGTGCACATCGCCCTTGACGGTGGCGAGTACGATCTTGCCTTGCGTGCGCACCTCCTGACCCGCGGCGGCCATTGCGGCCTTCTCGGCCTCCATGAACGGCGTGAGATAGGCAACAGCCTTCTTCATCACGCGGGCCGATTTGACGACTTGCGGCAGAAACATCTTGCCAGCGCCAAACAGATCTCCGACCACGCCCATGCCGTCCATCAGCGGACCTTCGATCACAGCGAGCGGCCGGCCCAGCTTCACGCGAGCCTCTTCCGTGTCCGCATCAATGTGCGTGTCGATGCCCTTTACGAGAGCGTGACTCAGGCGCTCCTCCACGGTTCCGTTACGCCACTCCTCAGCCTTCTTTTCCGTTGTTGCAGGGCCTGCATCCTTGGCTTTCAGCGCCTCGCCACATTCGATGAGCCGCTCGGTTGCATCGGGCCGCCGGTTCAGCAGGACATCCTCGACCAGAGTCTTCAGCTCCGGCTCAATCTCCTCGTAGACCTCCAGCATGCCCGCATTCACAATGCCCATATCCATGCCCGCCGCAATGGCGTGGTACAGGAACGCCGCGTGCATTGCTTCACGCACTTTGTTGTTGCCGCGAAAACTGAAGGAGATGTTGGAGACGCCACCACTCACCTTCGCGTGCGGCAGATTTTCCTTGATCCACCGCGTGGCGCGGATGAAGTCCACCGCATAGTTGTTGTGCTCTTCCATGCCAGTGGCTACGGTGAGGATATTCGGATCGAAGATGATGTCCTGCGGCTGAAATCCCACTTCTTCGACGAGGATGCGATAGGCACGCGTACAGATGCGGATGCGATCTTCGTAGGTTGCCGCCTGCCCCTGCTCGTCAAAGGCCATCACAACCACTGCCGCACCATATTTGAGAACCGCAGCCGCGTTCTGGCGGAACTTCTCTTCGCCTTCCTTGAGAGAAATCGAGTTGACGATGCCCTTGCCCTGCAGGCATTTCAGTCCGGCCTCAATCACCTCCCATTTCGACGAATCAACCATGAAAGGCACTTTGGCCACTTCGGGTTCGCTGGCGAGCAGTTGCAGAAATCGTGTCATTGCCGCAACGCCGTCAATCATGCCTTCGTCCATGCAGATGTCGATGACGTTGGCGCCATTTTCGACCTGCTGGCGCGCAACGCTGACGGCCTCTTCGTACTTGCCCTCTTTGATGAGCTTGGCAAACTTTGGCGAGCCGGCCACATTGGTGCGCTCGCCAATCATGATGAAGACACCGGCCTGCTGTGTGAAGGGCTGGGATCCGGAGAGCCGGAGCGGCCGAAACTCCGATGCGTCAACAGGCTCGGTGGCTTGCGCCGTGCCAATCGATGTGGAGCGGCGCTCGTGAACGGGCTTGCCCTCCAGCGCGCGGGCAATCGCGGCAATGTGCTCCGGCGTGTTGCCGCAGCAGCCTCCGGCGATATTGATCAGGCGGCCCTGAGCAAATGTACTCAGATGCTGCGCCATATCCTCCGGGCCAAGATCGAAGCCGGTGGCAGAAAGCGGATTCGGCAGGCCAGCATTCGGATAGCAGGAGATGGCCACTTGCGACTTTGCCGCCAGCTCTTCGAGGAATGGATACATCAGGTCCGGTCCGAGCGAACAGTTGAGCCCCACAGAAAACGGCTTCACGTGTTCGACAGCGTTCCAGAAGGCCTCGACTGTCTGCGCGGAGATCATCGTCTCTCCGCCGCGGCCGACCGCCGCCGAAATCATAATGGGAAACTCGCGATTTGCGGCAGTGAGTCCGTCTTCGTCAAAGACCTCGCGAATTGCGACCAGCGCAGCCTTTGCATTCAGCGAGTCGAAGATCGTCTCGACCAGCAGCAGATCAGACCCGCCCGCGACAAGCGCGCGCACCTGCTCCTTGTACGCCGTACGAACCTGATCGAAGGTCACCACGCGAAAGCCCGAATCATCCGCGTCCGGCGAGTTGGACAGGGAGACTGTCAACGGCCCGATCGATCCCGCGACAAAGCGAGGGCGGCCGGTTGCATTGGCAATGCGATCAGCCCACTCCCGGCATTGCCGCGCCGAAGTTTCGTTGATCTCCCACGCAAGCTGACTGAGGAAGGAATCTTCGACGATTTTCTGATAGAAAGCCGGATCTTTGCGGCCACCGTGTTCGCGCGGGTCCTCAACAAAGAACTCGCTCTGCGCGATGCTGGTCGCGCCAAATGTGTTGGTCTCGATGATGTCCGCGCCGGCCTCGAGAAAGCGGCGATGGATGTCGCCAATCATGCCTGGCTGCGTCAGCACGAACAGGTCGCCGTTGTTCAGCAGCTCCTTGGGAGCATCCTTGAAGCGCGTCCCGCGCATATCGGATTCCTTCATCCCGTATGTGCGGATGGTCGTGCCCATCGCACCATCCAGGATGGCGATACGCTGCTCAAGAATTTTGCTCAGTGCGCTGACGATTCCTCTGCTCATGGCTTGGAAAACCTGCAACAGACTGCAATTCGAATACGGGCCTGCGGGGTGCTTCCCGGTACGGTGAACGTGCTGTCTAGCGGACGATGCCGTGACCCCGCGGCTTTCGCGCCCCAACCCGGTGCGACGCCGTCCGGACATCTCGCTGCTCTTCTCCATTATCGCATTGATATGGAGCAGTTTGCGGTCTGAGATTCGCATCGCGCGGAGAGGCCATTGCCGATGCGAAGATGCATGGTCCTGCGGCTGCAGGGCGTTGGATGTAGCAGGTGCCTTTCTGCTGCTCAGTCGGATTCTCATCCGGCATTCTGCGCGAGGTGAGATTCATAAGCTGGGCGTTTCTCCGTGCAACCCGGTCATGCTCTACTCTTCAATGAGAAGACCATGGCTCGTTTCATTGCACAGGTCCGTCAGGCGCTATGGCTCGCGCTGGAGCACGACGTGCTGGACACGGCGAAGGCTGCCGCCTACAGCGGTATGCTCATGCTCTTCCCTGCGCTGATTGTGGCGGCTACGATTCTGGCGATGGTGCCAGAAGGCAACCGCCTGGTTGTGGAGATGCGCTCTGCATTTGAGCCGCTGGTTCCCACCGGGTCGCTGGATATGCTGCAGGCCTACATGCAGGCGCGGCACATGCGATCCATGCAGTGGATTCTTTCGGCTGCGAGTCTCTCCGTCTTTGCCGGGCTGGGCCTGATGCTCTCCCTGATGGAGGGCTTTCGCCGCGCCTACCGGCTGCCGCGCGGTGACTGGGGCTTCTGGCAGCGGCGCATGCGCGCGCTCATGCTTGTGCCCATCGTGCTGGTGCCGCTGGCGCTCGCATCCATGGTGCTGGTCTTTGGCCGGCAGATTGAAGGCTGGATGATCAGTGGCTCGAGTCATGAACTCCGCCTGGTGGTGCTCATGAGCTGGCGCATGGTGCGATGGGCCATCGCACTCGTCACCAGCGTCACGGTGCTGGCGGCGCTCTATCACTTCGGCACCAAGCGCGGCGAGCACTGGGTGTGGGTCATGCCCGGCGCCATTGCAGCCACGGTCATCTGGTTCCCGGCAACGTTGATTTTTGGACTCTATGTGACGCGCATCGCCGACTACTCCATGTTTTATGGCTCTTTCGGAGCAGGCATCGCCACGCTGGTGTGGCTCTATATCACGCTCTTCAGCGCGCTACTTGGAGCAGAGCTGAATGGCGTGCTCTTCCGCGAGCGTCAAAGTGTGACTGAAGAATTTCCAGCGGAATCCAACAAGCTCCTGTGACCGCGCACACCTTCACTTGCACGCTGTCGCATGCACACTGGATAAGGAACCTTCCGTTCAAATCCCGCGTGTACAATAAACATGGTCGCATCCTGCATTTATCTCTTTTCGATTAGCCCCTTCTGGAGTCCAGTTCAATGTCATTTGCTGAATCGAGCCTGACCGAATCCCCTATCCAGCGCCGCGCAAAAATTGTTGCCACACTCGGCCCGGCATCCAATACAGAATCTGCATTCCGCGAACTGGTTCGGGCAGGCATCGACGTTGTCCGCTTGAACTTTTCGCACGGAACGCATGAGGAGAAGCTGGCTCTCATCCACATGATTCGCAAGGTAAGCCGGGAAGAGCGCAAGGCGCTCTGCATCCTCGGCGACCTGCAGGGACCGAAGATTCGTACATCGAAGCTAAAGGACCACCAGCCGGTCCTGCTCAAGGCTGGACAAAAGCTGACCATCACGCCCCGTGAAGTTCCGGGGACGGCCGCCGTGGTGGGCACGACGTTCAAGACGCTGGCGGAAAACGTGGAGCAGGGCTCGCGCATTCTGCTTTCTGACGGGCTCATCGAACTGCGCGTGCATGAGGTCGATGGCGCCGACGTCATCTGCGAGATCATCAACGGCGGCATGCTCGGCGAGAACAAGGGTATCAATCTGCCGGGTATTCCCGTGCGCGTCCCCTCGCTGACTGAAAAGGATGCCGCTGATCTTGAGTTCGCCATCCAGAACGGAGTGGATGCGATCGCGGTGTCGTTTGTGCGCACGGCAGAGGATGTGCGGCTCGTGCGAAATCGCGTGGCAGCTTACGGCGGCGAGACCTGGATTATCGCCAAGCTGGAAAAGCCTCAGGCCATCCGCCACCTCGACGATATTTTGCAAGTGGCAGACGGCATCATGGTGGCGCGCGGCGATCTTGGCGTAGAAGTGCCGCCCGAAAAGGTTCCTGCGATTCAGAAGCACATCATTCGCCGCGCGGCGGAGTATCGCAAGCCGGTCATTACCGCAACGCAGATGCTTGAGTCGATGATCGAAAATCCGCGGCCTACGCGCGCCGAGGTTTCTGACGTGGCCAACGCAGTCTACGACGGCACGGATGCCGTGATGCTCTCCGGCGAATCTGCCGTGGGCAAGTATCCTGTGG
>JAGWML010000005.1 GCA_028873155.1 Acidobacteriota bacterium | reverse complement strand
ACCTTCATGCTGAAGGAGTAGACGGTGTTCTGCAGGAGGCCGATGGCTTCCTCGACGGCTTCGGGGGTGTTGCGCTGGAGCAGTTGCGCGGCTTGGATGAGTTCGGGGCGCATCGCGAGGAGGTGGGACAACTTCAGTATAGCGGCTGCGCTATTACAGTTCCTGCGCTGCGGCGGCGGTTGGCCCGGCCATCCTCTGGCGAAGAGACGGCCGGAAGTGGGGTGGGTAGGCAAACGAGTGGCAACGGGAAGGATCGGCGGTGATCCGCCCGGAACCCGCAATGACATCACCAACAGGTATCCGTAGAACTGGTAGCGATGATTCCCTGATCAAGAATGTGGCCGCCGAACCGCTCGACGTCTTTCACCACCTTCGGCCCATCCGCAAGCAACACGCCATCTACCGAGCGCACGTTATATCCGCGCTCATTTCCGAAATCCTTCATGATATTGATCTGCATCGACACCGTCGTGCGATGCTCATGGGCCAGACGGTCACGTAGCTCCTCTGACTTAAAAGCGATGTAGCAGTACCCGTCTTTCACGCGCCGGTACAAAACAGTCGGTTTAATCGCATCGTCCCATTCGGGTCCTACTGTGCCCCACGGTGCGCTTCCATCGAGCGAAACGTTCACCTGATACGACCGAATGATTATCTTGTTCGTGAATACTCGGTCAGCGAGAAAGGACGCGCATACAAAGCCCAAGGATAGAGCCAGGGGTATAGCGATGGAGCCTGATTCCTTCGCGGCGATGCCAACGCAGACTAGAGCAGTTAAGAACCCAACGAAAACGATAGCCAGCCATACACCAGAAAGATAGTGAAGAAGCACTGCGATGCTGATCAGTGGTCCGACACTGAGAGCTGCGCCGACACGAGGACGCCACGCCCAGACCCCTGCAACGACGGGAAGGCTATAAAAGCAAGGGACGTACCAGAAGCTCGGCGCTCCAAGAGCGGCCAGAAGGATCAGACAGACTCCTCCAACCCCAAACAGTGCAGGAGCTACCACGCGCAACACTGTCCTACGAAGATGAGCGGAGTTCACGCATCGAGCTTATCAAGGCCGTCTACTCGCGCGGAAACGCATTCCGGGCGAGTGGTCGGCAAATGGGAAGTATGACTATTTTTGAGATCCGAAAAGCAACTGCGGATCCTTCGTCGCTGCGCTCCTCTGGATGACAAGCTCTCTTGGGGAGACCGCCGTGATCGGGTTTACGGGCGGATTGTCGCCTACTTGTCAGGTAGACTTTGGTCCGCATGCGGCGGGTGGCATTGCATTGAATCCAGCATGCAATTGCCCGGACGGCGGGGTTGACTTGAGGACAGGGCTTCGGGAAGCAGGCCCTAGTGCGGGCAGGAGTGCGGCGGCGCGGGGTGCAGCGAGGACTCGATCATTTCCATGCAGATGGGGCTGATTTTGTGGAGCCAGTGGCGCTGCTCGCCGGGGGGGAGGGATTCGGCAGCCATCCAGGCGCGGAGCAGGGCGAGGGCCAGGTCGAGCGCGGCGCCGGGACGGCTGGCCTCGAGGCGAAACATCTGGCGGTAGACCTCGTCCTGCAGGGGCTCGCTCCGCAGCGGGCGGGGGAGATGCGACGGCGCGGAGCGTCTGGGGGTGGTCATGGACGCGTCTTTCCCTGGACGAGCCAGGAATAGTGGCCGGAGTGGGCGGAGGTGACGTGGTGGAAGCCGGCTTCGGCGAGCTCGAGGGCAGCGGAATCGGCACTGAGGCGGTGAGCGAGCGGCGGACCGGGCTCGGGGGCGGCGTCGGGACGCCAGTCGAGGATGGCGATGCGGCCATCGGGCTTGAGGATGCGCTGGGCTTCTTCGAGGACGAGGGCGCGGTTGTCGAACTCGTGCCAGATGTTCGCGAGGAAAACCAAATCGCAGGTTGCGTCGGGGAGTCCGGTCGAGTCCGCTTCTGCGTGGATGAAGCGGAGGTTGTGCGCGGGCTGTGCGGCGAGTTTGGCGCGCAGCAGGTCAAGCATCTCGGGCTGGGCATCGACGGCGAAGACGACGCCTTTGGAACCTGCGGCTTTGGCGAGGGGCAGGGCGAAGTAGCCGGTGCCTGCGCCGATGTCGGCGATGGCCTCGCCGGCGTGGACATGGAGGGCCTTGACGACCTCAGCGGGCGGAAGCCAGGTGAGCCGCTCGGGTGCTTCGAGCCGGTGTGCCTGCGAGTGATGGAAGCGGCGTTCGTGCATACGGCTATTTTGCTCCGCAGGAAGCGTCTTTGAGGCCCATGATGCGGAAGATGCTCATGGCCGGGCACCAGTTGGTGATGGCGGACTGGAAGAGGTTGAGGCCGACAAAGGCGGTGAGCCAGAGCCAGTAGTGCGAGATGTAGACGGCAAGCGCGAGCGAGATGAGGATGATGACGCCGCGAGCAGGCGGACGGCGCGTTCGACGGTCATTGATTTGCTCCTTGGTTGGAAGTGGTTGTGGAAGACTGCGGTGCATCGGGTTCGCAGGAGATGGGCTCCTGGCGATTGGCGTGCACGATGTAGTAAAGGATGGGGATGGTGGGCCAGGAGAGGAACGTGGACGCGACGGCTCCGGCGATGAGCGAGACGGCGAGTCCCTGGAAGATGGGGTCGGTGAGGATGACGGAGGCTCCGACGACGACGGCGGCGGCGGTGAGCAGCATGGGCCGGAAGCGGATGGCTCCGGCGTCAATGACCGCCTCGGCAAGCGGCGCGCCCTGGCGGCGGCGGAGCTCGATGAAGTCGACGAGGATGATGGAGTTGCGGACGATGATTCCGGCGCCGGCGATGAAGCCGATCATCGAGGTGGCGGTGAAGAAGGCTCCCATGAGCGCGTGGGCGGGCAGGATGCCGACGAGGGTGAGTGGGATGGGCGCCATGATGATGAGCGGCACGATGAAGGAGCGGAACCATCCGACGACGAGGACATAGATGAGGAGGAGCACGGTGCCGAAGGCGAGGCCGAGATCGCGGAATACCTCGATGGTGATCTGCCACTCGCCATCCCACTTCATGGAGTAGTGCGCTGTGGAGTCGGGCAGGACAGCGTTGTAGCGCGCGAGGGTGTAACCGGCGGGCAGCGTGAGGTGATCGAGCTGCTTGTTCATCTTGAGGATGGCGTAGACGGGGCTTTCTTCGGCTCCGGCCACGTCGCCGGTGACGTAGACGACGCGCTTGAGGTTCTTGTGATAGATGCTGCGCTGGATGGTCTCGTGGCTGATGTCGACGAGTTCGCGCAGAGAGACCATGGAGCCATCCGCGCCGGGCAGGTGGATGTTCTCGAGCGCCTGCTCGGAGGAGCGGTCGGAGCGCGCGAACTCGACGGTGGTGGGGATGGCTTCGCGTGCGTTGGGGTCGTGGAGCAGGCCGACGTCCATCCCGGAGGCGGCGAGGGCGATGGCGTGAGCCACGTCAGAGACGGCGATGCCGTGCTGCGCGGCTTTGACTTCATCGACATGGAGGACGAGGCGCGGCTCGGGGTCCTCGACGTACCAGTCGGTGTCCACAACGCCGGGCGTGCTCTGGAAGATGGATTTGATGGAGCGGGCGACGTTGACCTGGCCGTCGAGATCGGGGCCGTAGACCTCGGCGACGAGGGTCTGGATGACGGGCGGGCCGGGCGGCACCTCGCTGACCTGGATGCGCGCGCCGTATTGACTTCCGACGGCGATGAGCAGCGGGCGCAGGCGCTTGGCGATGGCGTGGCTCTGGTCGTGACGCTGTTTTGCGGGGAGGAAGTTGACCTGAATGTCCGCCTGGTTGCTCATGTGGCGCATGTAGTAGTGGCGGACCAGGCCGTTGAAGTTATAGGGGCCGGAGGTCCCGGCGTAGGTCTGGTAGTTGAGCACGTCTGGGTCGCGGGCAAGCACGTCGCCGAGGGCCTGGGTGACGCGTGCGGTCTGCTCGAGGGGCGTGCCGTCGGGCATGTTGATGACGACCTGCAGCTCGCTCTTGTTGTCAAAGGGCAGCATCTTGACGCGGACCAGGCCAAGCGGCACGAGCACGACAGAGATGACCAGCAGGATGAGCACGCCGGCAAAGAAGAGCATGCGGTTGCGCGCGGACTCGATGAGCGGCGTCATGACGCGGCGATAGAGGCGGGTGCGCCAGTTCTCGTGCTCGGGCTCGAGGATCTTTGCGCCGCCGAGGTGGCGACCGAGCAGCCGCATGGCGGCCCAGGGCGAGACGACGAAGGCGACCATGAGCGAGAAGAGCATGGCAGCGGATGAGCCGACGGGGATGGGGCGCATGTACGGGCCCATGAGTCCGCGGACGAAGGCCATGGGCAACACGGCAGCGATGACGGCGAAGGTGGCGAGGATGGTGGGGTTGCCGACCTCGGCGACGGCCTCGATGGTGACGTCGGAGCACGAGCGGTGCTGGTTCTGCGGCAGGCGATAGTGGCGAACGATGTTTTCGACGACGACGATGGCGTCATCGACGAGGATGCCGATGGAGAAGATGAGCGCGAAGAGGGTGACGCGGTTGATGGTGTAGCCGAGGAAGTAGAAGACCGACATGGTGAGCGCGAGCGTGACGGGGATCGCGAGCAGAACCACGCCGGACTCGCGCCAGCCGAGGAAGAGCGCGATGAGGAAGGTGACGGAGAGGGTGGCAAGCAGCAGGTGTTCGAGCAGCTCGTCGGACTTGGCCTTGGCCGTGTCGCCGTAGTTGCGCGTGGTGGTGATGGCGACGTCGTTGGGCACCTTGACGCCCTGCATCTCGTGGACGCGGGCGAGGACGGCGTTGGCGATGTCAGTGGCGTTGGTGCCTTTGCGCTTGGCGACGGTGATGGTGACGGCCGGATACTGGCTGGGCGCCTGATGCGAACCCGCACTGGCTGCGGTGGTGCCGAACTGGACGTAGTCGGCGGGGTCCGAAGGGCCGTCGATGATTTTGTCGGCGACGTCGCTGAGGTAGACGGGACGGCCGTGGTAGTCGGCGACGACGACGGATTCGAGGTCCTTTGTGCTGGTGAATAGATTACCGGCGTCGACGCGAATCTCCTGATTGTTTCGAGAGAAGCTGCCGGCCTGAAGGCTGGCGTTGGCGGCCTGCAGGTGGCCGACGATGGCCATGGGCGAGAGGCCGTAGGCGTCGAGCTTGGCGGTGCTGAGGACGACGCGCATGGAGCGCGGCAGGCCGCCGATGATGGAGGTCTCAGAGACGTCAGGGACCTGCTGGATGGTGTGCTGCACTTCGTCGGCGATGGCGCGGAGCTGGTAGCCGTTGTAGTGCGGGCCCCAGAGGGTGAGCGCGAGGATGGGCACATCGTCGATGGAGCGGGCCTTGATGAGGGGCAGCGAGACGCCGGGCGGCATGCGGTCGGCGTTGGAGTAGAGCTTGCTGTAGACGCGGATGAGGGCTTCTTCCTGCGGCGTGCCGACGAGGAAGCGGACGATGACGAGGCTCTGGCCGGGGCCGGAGGTGGAGTAGACGTACTCGACGCCGGAGATCTGGTGGACGAGGGTTTCGATGGGGACGGTGACGCGCTGCTCGACCTCAGCCGGCGAGGCGCCGGGCATGGCGGTGGTGATGTCGAGCATGGGAACGAGGATCTGCGGCTCCTCTTCACGCGGGATGACGGCGACGGCGAGGATGCCGAGGACCAGCGACGCAGCGATGAAGAGCGGCGTGATCTTGGAGTTGAGAAAGGCGTGCGCGAGGCGGCCGGCGAGGCCGAGTCCGTGCCCGGAGCTGTCCTGGGGAGTGGTCTGGTTCATTGCCGGGCCTCGCTCGAAACGGCGGTGCTGGATGCGGCGATGCGCTTGCCGGCGAGATCGCGGTCGGCGGGATCGTCGACGAGCTGTTCGCCGGCGGAGATGCCGGAGAGGACTTCGACCATGGAGCCCTGCGCGGAGCCGAGGGTGACGTAGCGCAGCTGTGCCACGTTGTTGCTGTCGAGGACGTAGGCGCAGTTGAGCGAGCCGCGCAACAGAACGGCGGAGCGCGGGACGAGGATGGCCTGATGCGAGCCGGTGGGAATGGCTGCGGTGCCGTACATGCCGGCGCGAAGCTGGGCGGAGTGGGGGAGGGTGATCTTGACAAGGAAGCTGTGGCTGGCAGGATCGGCGGCGGGCACGATTTCGCTGACGGTGCCGCTGATGGCCGTGCCGGGCGCGGCATCGACAGAGACGGGCAGCGTCATGCCCTTGCGGACATTGGCGATGACGGACTCATCGACGGTGGTCTGCAGTTCGAGCGGACCGGCGCTGTCGACCTGAAGCAGCGGAACGCCAGGGGACGCGAGCGCGCCGGGATCGACCATGCGCGCGGTGACGATGCCGGCGAAGGGAGCGCGGACGCGAGTGTAACCGAGCATGGTGCGGGCGCTTGTCTCCTGGGCCTGCGCGGCCTGGGCCTGCGCGTGAATGGCCTCGACCTGTGCGGAGGCGGCCTGCGCGCGGCGCGAGACCTCATCCATCTCCTGCGGGCTGACGCTCTTCTGTGCCTGCAACTGCTGGTAGCGGGCGAGGGTGCTGGTGGCGAGGTCGGCCTGTGTTTGCACGGCGGCCTGCTGGCCTTGAACTGCCTTGACAGCGGCCTGCGCCTGATCGACTGAGGCGCGCATGGAAGCGTCGTCGAGGAGGACGAGAGTCTGGCCGGCCTTGACGCTGTCGCCTTCATGCACGAGGACCTGCTGCACGTGGCCCATGACCTGCGCCGAGAGCACAGCGGACTCGTGGGCGTGGATGGTGCCGGTGGCGGAGACGTTGACGGGCGCAAGCTGCTGGCGGCTCTGGACGACGCGCGCCTGTACGGTCTCTGGCGCAGCCGGGGAAGCGGGCTGGCCGGAGTTGCAGCCGGCGAGAAGCGCCGACGAGGCGGCGAGCACACAGGTGGATACGAGAAGCTTCATTGCAAATCCTCCGCCGCATCGGGAGTGAGAGTCCCTGTCGCGAAAAGTAGCTGGGCATAGGCCACGGCGTTTCCGTAGACGGCATGCCAGTAGTTGGTCTGCGCCTGCCGCTCGGCATCTTCGGCGGCCAGCAGATCGGTGATGGTGGCAAGACCCGCGTTATAGCGGTTGCGCAGAATGCGTAGGCTCTCCGTGGACTGATCGACGGCGGCGCGCGCGGTGTCCAGCGAGAGCGATGCGGTCTGGCGGGCGATGTGAGCCTGGCTGACCTGCAGGCGCATCTGCTGATCGGCGGTGCTCTTCTGCGCATCGACGCGGAGCTGCGCGGCCTTCTGCTGCTGGAGCTGGGCGCGGCGCGAGAAGGGCAGAATGTCGAGGGTCAGTTGCGCGCCGGCGACCCAGTTGTTGCCGCCAGAGCCGGCGAAGGTGGGCCGGTCCTGCTCCCAGTTGCCGTAAGCGCCGATGCGCGGGCCGAAGTCGGATTTTGCAGCGGCGACCGCGGAGGATTGCGCCGACTGCGCATGCGCGAGCGCGGCGAGGTCGGGACGTGTTCTGGCGGCGGTGGCGATCTCTTCTTCGAGCGCGGCCTGCGGGAACTGGTGCGGCTGAATGGGCTGGACCTGTGCGGTCTGAAGATCGGGTGCGCCCATGGCGAGGCGGAGCTGCGCCCAGGCGAGTTCGAGTGCGCCCTGCGCGGCGATGAGCTCCTGCTTGCGCGCGGCGACGCTGACCTGAGCCGACATGCGGTCGGACTCGACGGCGAGGCCGGCCTTGACGCGATCGTCCACGGAGGCGAGAAGCGCGGCGGCGGTCTCCTGCTCGTGCTGCGCCACCTGAACCTGGCGCTCAGCGTAGAGCACGGATTGATAGGCGGAGACGACGTCGAGGACGATCTTCTGGTTGACGGCCTGCTGCGCAGAGCTGGCGGATTGGCGCATCTGGTCGGCGCTGCGGATGGTGCGCTGGGTTTTGAAGGAGTCAAACGCGAGCCACTGGCCGCTGAGGCGGGTGGCGAAGTTGCCGATGGGCTGGGGTTTGTTGAGCGCGTTGAGAGCGAAGTTGGACTGGGTGAACTGCTGCTGGCGCAGGCGGGAGCCGAAGACGTAGACGGGGTCGTCGCCGCGGGAGATGTCCTCAGTGAAGTTGAGCTGGGGGAGGAACATGGTGCGGGCGAGCGAGGCCTGAGCTTTGGCCCCCTGCACATCGGCGGTGGCCGCGGCGGCATCGGGGCTCTGGCCAAGGGCCTGGCGGATGGCATCGTGGAGGGTGAGCGCGGGTTCAGCAGAGCCGGACGCGGGCTGGCCGGGCGCGGGAGCCTGCGCGGTTGCCATGGCAGCGAACGCCGCAAGTGCGACCGACAGGGCGCGGGAGGCAACCGGCAGCCGGGGGAGATGAAGCAGATGAGATGTTCTTGTGCTGGTCATGCAACTCATAAAAGCCATCCTCTGGGGAATTTGTTACATGGGGGCGAGTTGGGGAGCATTCGGGGGGAAGGCCGAAGGAGTAGGCGCGGCGGCGCGCAGCGTATTTGCGTATTCGAAGATAGCGCAAATGGGCGGCGAGAGGATGTGACACAGTGCGGACTGACGGCGATGAGAGGGCGAAGAGGCGGGCTGCGGGTGGGGTCGGAAGACCTCTGATAAGACGAGCCTATCGGCCATGAGAAGTTCTGCTTGGACGGGCGGAAAGATCACCGGCATGCTGAGGATGTGTCCAAGAATATCTTTTTTGCCGGTCTGATCGTCGCCGCCAGCGGACTGCTCTCGCCGCCGCTGGCTCTTGTTGCAGGATTGCTCTACGGCCTGACGTTTGCTCACCCCTATCATCTGGATGCGAAGCGGCTGTCGAAGCTGCTGCTGCAGGTGTCCGTGGTGGGGCTGGGGTTTGGCATGGATCTGGCGCAGGTGCTGCGCGTGGGGCGGTCGGGCTTTGTGTACACGGCGCTGAGCATTACGTTTGCGATGGGGCTGGGCTGGGCGCTGGGTAAGGCGCTGGCGGTGAAGAAGCGCGTGTCATTTCTGATTTCGGCGGGGACGGCGATCTGCGGCGGCAGCGCGATTGCAGCGGTGGCGCCGATTGCCGATGCGACGGAAGAGGAGATTGCGGTGTCGCTGGGGACGGTGTTTGTGCTGAACTCGGTGGCGCTGATTGCGTTTCCAATCATTGGCAATCTGCTGCACCTGACGCAGACGCAGTTCGGACTGTGGGCGGCGTTGGCGATTCATGACACGAGCTCGGTGGTGGGCGCGGCGGCGAAGTATGGCGCGGTGGCACTGGCCGTGGGCACGACGGTGAAGCTGGCGCGCGCGCTGTGGATTGTGCCGATGTCGCTGGGCACGGCGTCGCTGACGAAGAGCAATGCGCGCATTCAGTGGCCGTGGTTCATTGTGCTTTTCTGCCTGGCGGCGGTGGCGAATACCTATCTGCCGATGTTTCACGTGGCGTATGGCGAGATGAAGCACCTGGGCATCATCGGGCTGACGGTGACGCTGTTTCTGATTGGCACGGGGCTGTCGAAGGAGACGCTGCGCGAGGTGGGTGTGCGGCCGCTGGTGCAGGGCATCGTGCTGTGGATTGTGGTGGCGACGGGATCGCTGGCGCTGATTCGTGCGGGGTGGATTCACCTGTAACGGGGAAGGCGCGCGGCGGGATGCCGTAGCATGGGCGTATGCCGCCGCTGGTCGAGACAAGGGATTTGCGGATTCGCTTTGGCGCGACGGAAGCGGTGCGCGGTGTGAGCCTGCGCGTGGAACCCGGCGAGGTGCTGGGGCTGGTGGGCGAGTCGGGCTCAGGCAAGAGCGCGACGGCGCTGGCGATTCCGGGGCTGCTGGGGCCCGCGGCTCAGGTTGCGGGGCAGATTCTCTGGCGCGACAACGCGAGCGGCGAGGCGATGGACCTGCTGCGGCAGCCAGAGAGCGTGCTGCGCACGCTGCGCGGGCGCGCGATCGCGATGATCTTTCAGGAGCCGATGACGGCTCTGAATCCCGTGATGAAAATCGGGCGGCAAGTGGCGGAGTGCGCGCTGGCGCATGATGCGCGCTGCACGCGGCGCGAGGCGAAGGCGCGGGCGATTGCGGCGCTGGAGGCGGTGGCGATTCCCGAGGCGGCGCAGCGGTATGGGGATTATCCGCACCAGTTCTCCGGCGGGCAGCGGCAGCGCATTTTGATTGCGATGGCGCTGATGCACAGGCCGCGGCTGGTGATTGCCGACGAACCGACGACGGCGCTGGATGTGACGGTGCAGGCGCAGATTCTGGAGCTTCTGAAGCGATTGCAGCAGGAGCACGGGATGGCGATGCTGTTTATCTCGCACGACCTGGCGGTGGTGGGCGAGGTGGCGCATCGCATTGCGGTGATGCGCGGGGGCGAGGTGGTGGAGACGGGCGCGACGCATCGCGTGCTGACCGCGCCGGAGCACGAGTACACGCGTAGCCTGCTGGCGGCGGTGCCGACGATGCGGACGGACCGCACGAAGCCGCTGGCGACGCCGGCCTGATGCGGCCCTAATAGACGTCGCGGTGGTAGCGGTGCTGATCCTTGAGGGAGTGCACGTATTCCTCGGCGGCGTGCGGCGACATGGCGCCCTGCGTTTCGACAATTTTGAGAAGAGCGGCGTGCACGTCTTTGGCCATGCGGGATGCGTCGCCGCAGACATAGACGCCGGCGCCATCCTGGAGCCAGCTCCAGAAGGTTGGGGCCTGCGCGATCATGCGGTCCTGCACGTAGACTTTGTGTTCCTGGTCGCGCGAGAAGGCGGTGTCGAAGCGGGTGAGGTGGCCGTCGGCGTGCATGGCTTCGAGTTCTTCGCGATAGAGAAAGCTGGTGGCGGCGCTGCGCTCGCCGAAGAAGAGCCAGTTACGGCCTTTGGCGCCGAGGGCGCGGCGCTCGTGGAGGAATCCGCGGAAGGGCGCGACGCCGGTGCCGGGACCGATCATGATCATGGGCGCGTCGGCGGCGGGCAGGCGGAATTTCTTGTTGGGCTGGATGTAGATAGGCAGGCGGTCGGCGATCTGGGTGCGATCTGCAAAGAGCGTGGAGCAGACGCCGCCGCGGTCGCGATTGTGCGCGTGGAAGCGGACGACGGCGACGGTGGCATGGAGCTGGCCGGCGTGGGCAAGCGGGCTGGAGGAGATGGAGTAGAGACGCGGCGTGAGTTTGGGCAGGAGCGTGACGAGCTCGGCGGCATCGGTGATGACGCCGGGGTACTCGAGGAGCAGGTCGATGAGCCCGCGATCGTAGGTGTATGCGTCGAGCTGGGCTTTGTTCTCAGGCGCGAGCATGGCGAGCAGGCGCGCGCACTGGCCGAGGCGGGCGTACTCCTGCACGAGCTTGCGGCTGAGGCGCGTGACCTGGAGATGATGCGTGAGGGCGTCGTGGAGGGTGGTGAGGCCGGCCTTGCCGCACTGCACCTGCTCGTTGCCGTTGAAGCGCAGCGCCTGGAGAATTTCGGCGACGAGGTTAGCGTCGTTGCTGGGCAGAACGCCGCAGGCGTCGCCGGCTTCATAGGTGAGGCCGGAGTCTGCGGTGGAGAAGGCGAGATGAAGGGTGAGCTTGGCGGAGCCGGGGCGCGTGAGCGGCTGTTTGTCGACGAGCGGCGCGAGCGCAGGATTTTCGCGGGTGAAGGCGAGAGCTGCGTGTGCGGAAGGGGTTGACTCGGGAGCAGGGCTGGCTGGCTTAGCGGCCTTTGGCGCACTGCCGTGCTCGCGCAGGCGCGGCAGGAGGATCTCCTTCCACTCCGCGAAGGGCGCATCGACATCGACATCGCAATCGACGCGGTTGAGGAGGCGATTGGCGCCGAGAGCGGCGAGGCGGGTATCGAGATCGTTACCGAATTTGCAGAAGTGTTCGTAGTGGCGGTCGCCGAGAGCGAAGACGGCGTAGGAGAGTTTCTCGTAGCGGGGGAAGTGCTCGAGGCAGAGCTGCTCGTAGAAGGGCTGAACGCCGTCGGGCGCGTCGCCGTCGCCGTAGGTGCTGGCGAAGAGGATGGCGCACTGCTCCGCGGCGAGGGCGGCGGGCGTGTAGCCGACGAGGGTGGAGACGGCGGGCATGTGGCCCTGGGCCTTGAGCTCTTTGGCGAGTTTGCGGGCGAGGCCCTCGGCGGTTCCGGACTGGGAAGCGTAGAGGAGGGCGATGCGCAGCGATGCCTGGGGCGCGGCCGCGGCGGGCTGCTGCTGCGCAAAGACGCCGGCGAGGAAGCCGTTGAGCCATGCGCGCTGCTCGGCGGTGAAGGGCGCGTTTTCAGGGATGAAGGGAGCAGTGGAGGTCATGGCTGCGTGGTCTCCTTTGTTGCACAGAAGGCTTTGAGTTCATCGATGGAGTGGCGGCGGCTGAAGGCGAGGAAGGATTCTTCCGGCGCGCGCTGATCTGTGTAGGCGGCGAAGAGGCGGTCCATCACCGGCGGCAGATCGGCGAAGGCGATGGAGGGAATCAGCTCGCGAGCGAGTCCGCGGTCCTGGTCGGAGCCGCCGCCGATGACGACCTGGTAGCCCTCGGCTCCGTTGACCTTTGTGCCGAGCAGGCCGACGTCGCCGATGTAGTGTTGCGCGCAGGAGTGAGGGCAGCCGGTGACGTGGAGATTGACGGGCTGTTGAATGGGAAAGCGCGTATCGAGGGAGTGCGCGAGGGCGACGGCGTGGGCCTTGGTATCGGTGGCGGCGTATTTGCAACCGCGATTGCCGGTGCAGGCGACGGTGCCACGCAGAACAGCACCGGCGGTGACGTCGAGACCGGCGGCGCGAATGGCGGCGAGCGCGGTTTCGAGGTTCTCACCGGCAACGTTGGGGATGAGGAGATTCTGCCAGACCGTGAGGCGCAGCTCGCCGGAGCCGAAGCGGTCGGCGACATCGGCGAGGGCGCGCATCTGGGCGACGGGCAGGCGGCCGACAGGGACGGCGACACCGATGGAGTGCAGGCCGGGCTGACGCTGCGGATGCACGCCGATGTGGCCGGCGCGGTCAATGGGACTGCGCGGTTCGCACTCGCTTTCCGGAACGCGGAGCAGCGGGAAGGCCAGGCGCTTTTCGGTTTCGGCGAGGAAGCGCTCGACGCCCCACTTGTCGATGAGGTATTTGAGGCGGGCTTTTTTGCGGTCGGTGCGGTCGCCGTTCTCAGAGAAGACGCGCATCATGGCGGCGGCAACGGCGACGGCTTGTTCGGGGCGCAGAAGCAGGCCGCAGTCCCTTGCAAATTGTTTGTGCCCGGTGATGCCGCAGAGCAGAACGCGGAAGTAAACGCCGGCGGGAACGCTGCGACCCTCGGCAACACGGACGGCGACGAAGCCGATGTCGTTGGTATCGGCGACGACGCTGATGGAGCCGCCGGAGTCGAAGGCGACGTTGAATTTGCGCGGGAGGCCGTAGAGGTCGCGCGAGTTGAGGATGTAGTAGTGGAGCGCGTCGGCGAGCGGGCGCACGTCGATGAGCTCGGCGGGATCGAGGCCACTGGTGGGCGAGGCGGTGATGTTGCGGATGTTGTCTGCGCCGGAGCCGCGCGAGGTGAGGCCGAGCGAGTGGAGGCGGTTGAGGACGCGCACGATGTTTGCGGGAGCGAACTCGCGAATCTGCAGGTTGGCGCGGGTGGTGAGATCGGCGCGGCTAGAGCCCCATTCTTCGGCCATCTGCGCGAGGCCGCGAAGCTGATGCGCGCTGAGTATGCCGCCGGGAATGCGCAGGCGGAGCATGAAAGAATCCTGCGCAGGGGCGACGTAGAAGAGGCCGTGGAACTTGAAGCGGAAGAGATCGTCGGGCGCGGGGGCGCGATTTTCATCGGCGTGCGCGAGGAGCTTGTCCCAGATGTCGAGCGGATTCTCTTCGTACTTCCAAAGCTCTTCGCGGCAGAGGTCGGAGACCGGGGTGCCGTGGACTGCAGGCTCGGACTCGGCGGCGAGGTTGGCCGTGCCGGATGCGGCGTCGTGGGTGAGCAGGCCTTCGCGCGTGTGCCCGGCGAAGGGACGCAGGTGCGCGGACGCGCCAGTGAAGAATGCGCGGAGATAGTCTCTCTGCTCGTCCGTGAAGTGTGTTGTGCCCTCGGGCGCGAGAACTGTGGTTTCCATGCCGTGAATCCTTCGATGAGGCGTGCAGCCGTTGAAGTGCGGCAGGGTGGCGGGCTCTGCGAGCCTGGACGCGCGGTGCGCGACGACACGATGCCAGACAGATGCCGCATGCATTGCGGAGAATGCAGGGCTCATCGCGGAGCATGGTGGAACTGATTGAGTCTGAGAAGAATCCCCGGTCACGGCATGGTGCGGGGCAAGTGCGGAACGAGGAGACAGCCGAGTCTCACTCGTGTGACCAGCTTACCGCAAGTTTGCGCAGACCACAAGAAAAACCGCGTGGAGGCAGCGGGGCAGGTTGATGGTCCGGAGTCAGTCCGGTAGCCGGGTCGTGCCCTTGCGCCTCTTCTGAGAGCCTGACATCATGAATGGACAAGATGCCGGAACTCGTGCAGATCGGTTTTCGCCCGTCGGGAGGCGCCATCGCCGGCGCTCCGAAGCCGCGCGCTTCCGTGCTCTGGATACAAGGCGTTACGGTTGCCTGGATGCTTGCAGAATTCGGCGTCTCCGCCTATTCCGCTGTGAAGGCTCATAGCCCGGCGATGCTGGCTTTTGGCTCCGACAGCCTGGTCGAGCTGTTGTCTGCGATGGTTGTGCTCCTGCAGTGGGTGCCGCGTATGTCTATTCCGGAACGGACTGCAAGCCGAGCAGCAGGAGCCCTGCTTTTTGCCCTCGCCATTGTGGTTGCTGCGATTGCGGCTGGGGGATTGGCTCTGCGGCAGCGGCCGGAGACGAGCTACGCAGGCATCGCAATTACGATTGCGGCGCTGATCGCAATGCCTGTTCTGGCTCTCCTGAAGCGCCGCGAGGCTCGTCGGAGCCGGAATGCAGCCCTGGCGGCCGATGCAGCGCAATCCGCCACGTGCGCGTATCTTGCGCTCATCACGCTGGTTGGCCTCGCCATCAATGCAGCATTCCATGTCGCATGGTTCGACTCGGTTGCCGCTTTGGCCGCAGTTCCCATCCTCGTGAAGGAAGGCAGATCGGCCTGGAACGGCGACGTCTGCGGATGCTGCCGAGCCTGATGCTGAAACTGCGCACTCGCCACGCCGGGGCTAGCGGGAGCCTTTGTCTTCAGTGGCTGGAGCGGGTTTGGCGATCTCGGCGAGGCGGCTTTTGCGCAGGTCGTCGTTGAGGATGATGGCCTCGGCGATTTCGCGCATGGACTTGCGGCGCTGGCGGCTCTCGCGCTGCATGGCCTTGTAGGCGGCTTCTTCATCGAGACCGAGGTCGCGCTGCAGAACGCCCTTGGCGCGCTCGATGTGCTTGCGAGATTCGAGGCGGTCGGAGAGCTGGAGGTTTTCGGTTTCAAGGCGGGCGCGTTCGAGCTCGGCGCCGACGAGGTAGCCGATCATGGTGATCATGCGGACGTCATTTTCGGTGTGGTAGTACGGCTTGCGGTGCTGCAGGTTGATGACGCCGACGAGCTTGCCGCGGCAGAGGATGGGCACGGAGAGGAACGCTTCAAAGGTGTCTTCAGGCAGATCGGGGAAGCGCTTGAAACGCGGGTCCTGCAAGGCTCTGGCGGGGATGGCGACGGGCTCGCGGTGCCAGCCCACCCAGCCGGTAATGCCCTGGCCGAGCCAGATGCCAAGGTGATCGACAACATCGGCGTGCGGGTTTTTGGATGCGCGCAGCACGAGCTGGTCGCCCTCGAGGACGTAGACGAAGCAGGAGTCGCAACTGATGACGGTGCTGGCGAACTCGACGATGCGGTTGAGGACGGTGTGAAGCGGGTCAGAGGCGGCCATGCGGCTGCCAATCTCGTGGAGGAAATCGACGGCGGAGAATGCGGAGGGCGCGTCGGTGGGCTTTTGGGGCGCGAGCGCAGAGGCCGATGCTTCGACGGGCGGGGCAGTGATGTGGAGGTCGGCGCTGGAGCGCTTCTTTTCGAGAAGGGAGCTGGCGTTCTGCGCGAGCTCGTGGATGAGGAAGCCCATTTTGGACTGCGTGGGTTCGTAGTCGGGGGTGAGGTTGTAGAGCGTGAGGCCCTCGGTGGTGCTGGGGCCGATGGAGCCGATGATGGTGGAGCGGAAGCCCTCATAGAGCGCCTCGGTATAGCCCATCTGCTCTGCCATGAGGAAGAGATGCGCCACCTGGCCGGCGTTCATGAAGAGCACGACGTCAATGTGGCCGTGCGCGAGGGCGATGACGGCTTCGCGGAGAGGCTGCACATCCTCAGGAAAGGCCCACTGATAGACGAGCAGGCGCGTGATGGAGATGCTGCGTTCGGCGAGCGCGGTGAGCAGTTCCGGGTTGGAGGTGCCGTACTCCTGCACGGCGATGTTCATGCCGTGCAGGCTGCCGCCGAGTTTGGCTTCGAGCGCGGCCATCAGCGAGCGCCAGGTGAAGGGCTCGGGCGCGACGACGGCGACGGGGATGTTGAGCTCGCGCAGGGCGGCGGAGGACTTGGGGCCGCGTGCGGCGATTTTGACGGAGCGCAGGGCGGCGAGGAACTGTTCGCGGTCGAAGTGCTCGGAGACGATTTTGACGAGCGAGCGCACGCCGACGCCGGTGGTGAAGATGACGAGGTCGAAGGCGCCGCGCATGAGCATCTCGGCGAATTCGAGGATGGGCTGGTTGGAGTCGAGCGGGATTTCGCGCATGGCGGGCGCAGTGAGAGGCTCGCCGCCGTAGGTGCGGATGAGCTTGGCCACCTCGACCGAGCGGCGGCTCTCAAGCGAAAGGACACGTAGCCCTTGAAAGCTGGCAGTCGCCATCGTTCTCTCTTCCATACAAAAAACGAGCCGGTGTGCGCAGGGGGCGGATGAGGAACGGAAGATCCGCCATGCCGCAGTGTGCTTACGGCAACTCCTAAGTTGATGTGTCCCTTTTGAGGCTGGTGCAAGGTCGCCGCTCCCTGATGGTCGCGTCGACTTGAGCGCACTGGCTTGGGGATACAGGAACTCAGGAATTGCGCTAGAGCCAAGATACCAGAAGGCTGCAAGCGGCGCGGATTGCGCACGCCTGCGATGCGACGGCTATTGCTTCAGGCCGCGCTGGTTGACGCCCCAGCGATAGACCAGTTCGACGTAGCCGTAGTTCATGTTTTTACCGGTTGGATAGATGGCGGCTACAACGCCTTTGCCCTGTGCGTAGGCGTAGTAGAAGTTGAGGGCGAGCGATTTGGTGGTCTGCCAGTCGGCGCTGATGTCGGCGACGGAGGCGAGCGAGGTGTGTCCGTTGGCTGGACGGCCGACGTAGCCGAAGACCTTGTTGTCGAATGCGCCGCCGCCCTGGTACCAGAGATCCTGGCCAGAGGTGAGCTGGAGCCAGTGGAGATCGGAGCGCAGCGCGACGCTCTTGACGGGCGTGTCCATGATGGAGACGAAGCCGTCGGTGCTGTTCATCAGGTTGTAGAAGGGCAGACGCGCGTAGATGCGAGGCGTGGGCAGGATCTGAAAGAAGGTGTTGTGCGTGTTGTCGGTGGGATATTTGTCGCCGCTGGAGCGAAACCAGCCGCCGCGCAGCCAGGGCGCTGTGGCGACGGAGGTGAACTTGTAGCCGCTTTCGAGCGCAACAGCGTTGGCGTTGTGGCGCTCAGCGCCCCAACTGCCGTTTTGCGCGGCGCCCCAGAAAAGGAAGTCGAAATCACCGGGGCCGGCAGGAACGTCCGCGACGGCGTCACCGCCGAAGGTGCCGATGCGGATGTTCTTGTGATCGGCCTGGCGGACGGGGAGCGGGCGGTTGTCTGTTTTGGTGAGGCCGGTGCGGCCGTCATGATAGCCGGCTGCAAAGGCGCGCCAGAGCAGATGATGGTTGGCTTCGGAGCGAGTGAGCGCGAGGTACTGGAAGTCCACGTTGAGCTCGGGGTTGCCGTTCATGTTGAAGACGCCCTGATCGGAGCGGGCAGCGACGGCGGTGAGATCCCATGCGGGTCCACCGAGATGGCCTTCGATGCCATCAAAGCTGCGCTGGGCGTTGGAGAAGCCGAAGTTGGCGATGAGCCGCTGGGCGATTCGATTGGTCTGAATCCACGCGAGAGTCGGATTCTTCTGCGGCATCTCCTGGCCCTCAAAGAACTCGAAGCGGCCGAGGCGCAGGCTCTTCTGCGGTGAACCGAAGTGATAGCGGACGAAGCCCTGCTTGAAGAAAGCGGCAGCGGGATAGTCCTCATTGCCGTTGGAGGCGTAGTAGGTTCCGCCGAGGCCGAGCTGACCCTGCGCGGCGACGGAAGAGACGGCGTCGGTTGGCGCATGCAGAATGGAGGGTTGCGCGAGCTCGAGCTGCCAGTCCCAGCGCTGGATTTTCTGCTGCACGCTGATGCGGAGGAGCGATTCGAGGTAGGCGTAGGTCTCCGACTGCGGAGGCGCGGCGAACCACTGCCATGTGTCGAGGCGGGTGCGGTCGTACACGGAGATGCCGACAGGCGATCCCTTTGCGGCAGACGTCTGCGCGCGGGCCATCGACATCGAGGTGCAAAAGAGCAGTGCGGCCATGGACGCCGCGACACGGTGGAATCTGAGCATTGACTCTCCTTCATTGAGTGACTTTGTGATGCAAGCCTGAACCAGCGTGCGTTGGAACGCGCGCGGGGATTGGCGCAGGCGGCCTTCGGAAAAGGGACACTACCAGCCGCGGGTGGGGCTCCGAATCAGCCCAAAGGTGGGCAAGGCTCTCTTGACGCCCGCAGAGACGGGCGGCGAGAGCTGCCGTAGACGCGCGTGGCCGGGCAGAAACGAGGAACGCCCGGCACGCGTGCGAGGACGCAGTGCAGTTGTCTGGGTTGCTCAGCGGAGAGCGGGAACAGCAGCGAATGCGATGCGGCACGGCCTGGTGCCTGCGTGTTGCCTGATTAGAAAACGAGTAGCACAGTGACGATGTGTTTTCAAGAGAGGACGTATAAGGACGCGTGGTGAAGTCTCGCAATGTGCGCGAGAGCCGCTCTGGATGCGGGTTTTGAGCATCGCGCGCATTTTTGCCTTGCGCGGCATTCAATTTGCCGATATGCTCGAACGCAATCACTCACCCCGCGGAGCGGTCTTCAATGATTCTGCTCCGGCGGTCGAGAGCCGGCTCTGATTGCCGGCAGCTTCCCCTCAAGCACGAGTGATTTTCCTTCGGCTCCGTGAAGAGCCCGGCCCGGCCGCCCGCGGCACACAAGCATTCCAGCAGACGATTGCGCCAAGCAAAAGGCGCCGGTGTCTGTATCTGCATTGTGCGCTGCCTGACTTCTCTTCACGCACTGCGCACCCCGCAGCCACGGAGCCACCTTTGCAACTGCCCTTACTGGAACGAGCGCAATCCGGCGACGCAGATTTCCGGCTGACATCCGCTGACAGCAGCGGGGAGAGCGTACTCGTGTCGCTGTGCGGAGTGGGGAGCGAAGTTGCCCTGCCGGCGCCGCCGGGGCCGGGCGAGCAGTATCGCTTCCACTTCGACATGACGAAGTGCATTGGCTGCAAGTGCTGTGTGGTGGCGTGCAACGAGCAGAATGGCAATCCGCCGGAGATTCTGTGGCGGCGGGTGGGGGAGATTGAAGGCGGAGTATATCCGGCGACGCAGCGGCACTACCTCTCGATGGGCTGCAACCACTGCGTGGAGCCGACGTGCATGACGGGCTGCCCGGTGGACGCCTACTCCAAGGACAGCGTGACGGGAATTGTGCGGCACAGCGCGGATGCGTGCATCGGGTGCCAGTACTGCACGTGGAACTGCTCGTATGGCGTGCCGCAGTACAACCCGGCGCGCGGCGTGGTGGGCAAGTGCGACATGTGCTACGGGAGACTGACGCAGGGTCAATTGCCGGCGTGCTCGGCGGCGTGCCCGGAGGGCGCGATCCGCATCGAGGTGGTGCGCACGGAGGAGTGGCGCAAGGAATTTCTTGCCGCGGCGAGCTCGCCCGGCATGCCCGCGGAGGACCACAGCCTTTCGACAACGCGCATTACGCTGCCGGGGCGCATCGCGCAGGATCTGCGCAAGGCGGACGCGAACCGGTTGCAACTGGAAGACGCGCACTGGCCGCTGGTGGTGATGACGGTGCTGACGCAGGTGTCGGTGGGAGCGTTCTGCGCGATCGGTCTGCTGGAGCTTGTGGGCGCGCGGCGGCATCGCGGGGCTGCGATTGCGGCGCTGCTGGTTGCGGCGATTGCGCTGGCGGCTTCCACGCTGCATCTGGGGCGGCCGATTCACGCATGGCGGGCGCTGCGGATGTGGCGGCGCTCCTGGCTGAGCCGTGAGGTGCTGTTCTTCACGGTGTTTGCCCATGTTGCCGCGGCTTATGCTGGCGCGCTGTGGATGGGGCTGCGGGGTGCGATGCTGCTGGGCGCACTGACTGCGCTGACGGGCCTGGCGGGCGTCGCCGCGAGCGCGCGGATCTATCTGGTTCCGGGCAGACCGGCGTGGAATTCACTGTTTACCTTTGCCGAGTTCTTTTTGACCGCCGCGCTGCTGGGCACGCTGGCGGCGTGCGCGCTGAGCGGGCTGACGGCGATGGCGCAATCGCTCTTCACCGTGACGGGCCTGGTGATGATTGTTGCGGGAGCGGGCAAGCTGTTCTGGCTGTATCTCTCCCCCTCGAACGAGCGCCACGGCACGGCAGTGCTGCTGCTGACGGTGCTTTCGACGCCGTTGCTTTTGCGGTACGTGATGCTGGCGACGGCGCTGATCGCGCTGCCGTTTGCGCATGGGATGGCGGGAGTGGCGGCCGTTGCGGCGCTGGCGCTGGGCGGCGAGTTTCTGAATCGCTATCTCTTTTTTGTCAGCGTGGTGCCTACCAACATGGCGGCGCAGTATCTAGCACCGGAGGCCGCATGAGCTTTGCACGATGGCTTGCCCGCAAATCCGGCCTGGACACGCGCGCGGAGGAGTATGCCTACGGAAACGACCCCGTGCTGGGCTACACGTCGCTGGCAAAGAGCGCCGACACATGGGTGAGCACGACCTGCGGCTACTGCTCGGTGGGCTGCGGGATGCAGATTGGCGTGCGCGATGGCAAGGCAGTGAGCGTGCGCGGAAATCCGGAGCATCCGGTGAACCGGGGCAAGCTGTGCCCGAAGGGACTGGCCGAGCACTATGCGATCTCTGCCGAGGGCCGCGCGACACATCCGATGCTGCGCGTGGATGGAACGCTCGAGCGCGTGGGGTGGGACGCGGCGATCGAAACGCTGGTGGAGCGCATGCGGGCGGTGCAGCGCAAGCACGGGCCGGAGTCTGTGGGCGTGATCAGCACCGGGCAGCTTGTGACAGAGGAGTTCTACGCGCTGGGCAAGCTGGTGCAACTGGGACTGGGCACGCGCAACTACGACGGCAACACCACGCTGTGCATGTCCACCGCGGTGGCGGGCTACAAGCGTTCGTTTGGCAGCGACGGGCCTCCGGGCGCGTATGAGGACCTGGAGCAGGCGGACGTGATTCTGCTGATCGGCGCGAATATCGCGGAGAACCATCCGATCCTCTGCATGCGGGTGGATGCGAATCCGCGGCGCACGCTGATTGTGGCGGACCCGCGCGTGACAAAGACCGCCATGATGGCCGATGTGTATCTGCCAGTGAAGCCGCGCAGCGACCTGGCTCTGCTGAACGCGATGCTGCGCGTGATTCTGGATGAAGGCCTCTACGACAGGGAGTACGTGGCGCGGCACACGACGGGGTTTGCCGAGTTGCGCGCGTCGCTGGAGAGCGTCACGCCGGAGTCGGCGGCGAAGATTACGGGACTGACGCCGGAGGTCATTCGCAAGGTAGCGCTGCTCTATGCGCGGGCGGAGCGGCCGTTTATCGGCTGGACGATGGGCGTGAACCACAGCACCAAGGGCACCGAGACAGTGAACGCGATCAACAATCTTGCGCTGGTGACGGGAAAGATCGGACAGCCGGGGGCGTCGCCGTTTTCGATCACCGGGCAGTGCAACGCAATGGGAACGCGCGAGGCGGGGTTTTCGAGCAGCCTGCCGGGGTATCGCAAGTTTGAGTCGAAGGACGACCGCGAGGAGCTGGCGCGGCTGTGGAATGTGGCGGTAGAGCGAATCCCTGCGCAGCGGGGGCTGGCGTATCCGGACATTATCGAAGCGGTGGTGGCGGGCAAGATTCGCGCGCTGTGGATCATCGGGACAAACCCGATTGTGTCGTTTCCGAATCTCGATCTTTTGAAGCACGCGCTGGGTCAGCTTGAGTTTCTGGTGGTGCAGGATGGGTTTCATCCCACGCCGACGACGGAGCATGCGGACCTGGTGTTGCCGGCGGCAATCTGGGGCGAAAAAGAGGGAACGTACACAAACTCTGAGCGGCGCGTGAGCAAGGTGAATGCGGCGGTGACGCCGCCGGGCGAGGCGCGCAGCGACTTCGATATTTTTCTCGCCGTCGCGGAGCGGCTGGGTTGCCGTGAAGAATTATTCCCCGGATGGCAGGGGCCGGGCGATGCGTTTGAGGAATGGAAGCGGGCCTCATGGGGACGGCTGTGCGATTACTCCGGCATGACGTATGCGGCGCTGGAGCAGCATGGCGGCATCCAGTGGCCGTATGCGCTGGGAGCGAAGGATGCGCCGGCCGCGTCGAGGCGGCTGTATGCGGATGGCGTCTTCCAGACGGACGATGGGCGGGCGAGGCTGCTGCCGACCGAGTGGACGCCGTTTCCGGAGCAGCCGAACGGCGAGTTTCCGCTGGTGCTGAACACGGGTCGCACGGTGGAGCACTGGCACACGCGGACGAAGACGGGCGCGATCTCGATTCTGGAGCGCATGGCGCCGCGCGCGTGGCTGGAGATGAATCCAACGGATGCGACGGTGCTGGGACTGCGGCCGCACGACCGCGTGGAGGTGATCTCGCGGCGCGGGCGGGTGAGCCGCATCGAGCTGCGCATCACGGAGATTGTTGCGCCGGGCCAGGTGTTTCTGCCCTTTCACTTTTTTGAGACGAACGCGAATCAACTGACGCAAAGCGCCTACGACCCCATCTCGCGCGAGCCGAACTTCAAGCAGTGCTCGGTGCGCGTGGAGCGCAGTCCGCTGCATGCGCACGAAGGCGCACAGACTTCATTGCACCACGGATGACACCACAGGAGGATCATCGATGCAGAAGAACTCATTCCTGAAGAGCGGCCACCTGCCCACGCTGCTTTCCGCCTTTCTCTACTTTGATGTGAGCTTTATGGTGTGGGTCATTTTTGGCCCGATGACGCCTTATATCGCAGAGCAGATTCATCTGAGCGCGACGCAGAAGGGGCTGCTGACGGCGATTCCGCTGCTGGGCGGTTCGTTCTTCCGGCCGATTCTCGGGCTGCTTGCGGACCGCATCGGGGGGCGGCGCGCGGGGCTGATGGGCCTTGCGCTGACGCTGATTCCGCTGGTGCTGGGCTGGCGATTGGCGACAACGCTGTGGCAGTTTTATCTGATCGGATTTCTGCTGGGCATCGCCGGTGCAAGCTTTGCAGTGGCGCTGCCGCTGGCGGGGCGGTGGTATCCCGCGGAACATCAGGGGCTGGCGATGGGACTGGCCGGCGCGGGCAACTCCGGCACGCTGCTGATTACCTTCTTCGGCCCGCGGCTGGCGCAGCACTACGGCTGGCATGCGGTCTTCGGGATTGCGCTGCTGCCAATTGCGCTGGTGCTGGGAGCGTTCTATCTGCTGGCGAAGGACAGCCCGTCGAAGTCCGCGCCGAAGTCATGGGGGAGCTACGCGGGACTGTTTACGCAGAGCGACACGTGGAGACTGTGCTTTCTCTACAGCCTCACGTTTGGCGGATTTGTGGGGCTGTCGAGCTTCCTCTCGGTGTTCTTTCACGATCAATATCACCTGACGAAGATTCAAGCGGGTGACTGCACGACGCTGGTGGTGCTGGCGGGGAGCTTTCTGCGCCCGGTGGGCGGCTGGCTGGCGGACAAGCTGGGCGGCTACCGGCTGCTGCTTGGCTTGTTTGGCTGCATTGCGCTCTGTCTGGGGGTGCTGGGGCTGCTTCCTCCAATCGCGGTGGTGCTGCCGGTGCTGTTTCTGGCGATGGGGATGCTGGGGATGGGCAATGGCGCGATCTTTCAGATGGCGCCGCAGCGCTTTCCGGCAAGCATGGAGCTGATGACGGGCATCGTGGGAGCGGCGGGCGGGCTGGGCGGATTCTTTCTGCCCTCGGCTCTGGGAGCGATCAAAGACTTCTCAGGCAGTTATGGCACGGGCCTCTTCTGCTTTGCGCTGGTGATCGCAGCGAGTTTTCTGCTGCTGCTGGAGTTTGGCGTGGTGTGGAACGCGACATGGACGCCGGAGGCGCTGGATCGCACGATGGTCTTTGGCTATCGGCGCAGACGCATTGCGGTGGGACAGAGCGCGCTGGCGTATGAGGCAGACGCAGCGGGAGAGTGAGACGGGCCGCGCCTTTGCCGCCATGCATCGCTTGCAAGGGCGCGCTTCGCTGCTGCGGGAATTCATGACTTCGTGGTTTCAGTGCGGTTGCATCTTCGCTACAATCACACAGAATGAGTGCCGCACAAATCGCGATCGAAGTCTTCCGCAAGGCCCTGCCCGCGGATGAGGCCGTCATTGATAATCGCAACTTTCACCGGGCTATGGCCGTGCTCGCTGTCCTTCTGGTGGCGACCGCGGCAGTGTGCGTCCGGTACCTGCAGTACGGGCTTGCGGCATCCGATTTAGATACGCTGACCGGATATGCGCCATTTGGCGCGGCCCTGGCCTATTGCGGATGGGCCCGCTACCAGCGTCTCTATCAGGCATGTGCGCTGGTGTGCTGGTCGTGCCTTTTCAGCGTGCTTCTGAAATTCCCGCTCTACGCGGCGGTGCGAGTCCACAGGCCGCTTGGGGATCCCCTGCTGGCGCAGATGGACGGCGCGCTGCATGTGGATGTCTCCGGCATCGTTGCCTTGATGGCGCACCATCATGGCTTGAGGCTGCTGCTCAACGAGAGCTACGCGATGTTGATGCCTCTGGTTGTACTGGCCAGCGTGCTCACTGCGATGCGCTTCCACTTCAACGCGGCAAAGCAGCTTATCATCGGCACAATTTTTGGAACGCTGACCGGAAGCGTGCTGTTTGCTCTGCTGCCTGCCATCGGGCCCTGGTCGGTCGATCATTTTGCGCCGACCGTGCTGCAGTCGCAATGCGAGTCGCTCTTTATGACTCTGCGCACGGGCAGCATGCATCGAATTGATTTCGACGAACCTGGATTTGTGTGCTTTCCTTCTTTCCATGTCTTTCTGGCTGTGCTCGGCGCCGCTGCGATCGGCTCGATCCGGCCGCTCAGAATTCCCGCGATTGTGCTGACGGTACTGATCTGCCTTTCCACTCTCACGACGGGCTGGCACTATGGCGCGGACGTCGCAGGGGGGCTGATCCTGGCGGCTGTTTCGATTCTGGCCGCGCGGCTCTTCACACGATTTGAAGCGCGCCTGGCTGCGCAAGATGCTTCATCGCGCTAGAGCGGGCCATTGTTCACAGGGGCCGAGCCGCGCGAACGTGCCATTCAGGGACGCGGCGGATTTCCTGTCATCGGTAGCGGCGGCTGAGTTGCGCCGCCCGGAGTCTGCTGCGTCTGCGGCGTTGATGAAGCTGGCGTTTCGAGAGTCGTCTCATGCACGCTGGACTGGACCTCGGGCGTAACGCCGTCGTTGAGCTGGACCTGCGTGGGAGTGGTCGCGACGAGCATGCGATGCGAGAGCTTGCCGCGAGCGGGGATCAGCACGCGATCGGTGGCGGTGGTTTTGCCGGCGCGCACGGTGACGGGGACCTCGGCGGCGGCATAGCCCGCGTTGGAGAGGTTGATGCCGACCAGCCAGGTGCCGGCCTGCGCAGGCTCAGAGAAGACGCTGTCGATGTTGAGATCGGGCAGTCCCTTGTCGGCGTCGATCCAGTCTGAGAAGAGCCAGCCGAGATCTTTGTTGCTGGCTGCTGCGGCTTTGCGCAGCAGGTCTTCGAGCTCGCCTGCGCGGGGTTGCGCACCGGGGCCGGTAGCCGGCGCGGCGTCCTGCTGCGGCGCATAGCTCTGGAAAGCCTGGGCGAGAGCGTCATCGCCGATGAGGTCGCGGAGCATCCAGAAGATATACGACGCCTTGGTGCGGTAATAGATGGGCGCGACGGCGATGGAGAGCGGCTGGCCGGGGCTTTCGCCGGGACTGGATGGCTCTTCGAGCGCGAGCGCGGAGCGGCTGGACTCGAGCGTTTCGAGGGCGAGCTCGCGGCCGTGGCGCTTTTCAATCCAGAGACTGCCCATGAAACTGGCGACGCCTTCGCTGACCCATGCGTGCGGCGAGGGCATCCACGCATGCGCGAGTACGTGGATCATGGCGGCTTGAAGATTATCCGCGCTGGATTCATGCAGGCTGACGGCGAGCAGAGAGCCGGTCTCGAATGGCGCGTCGTTCGGGTCGGGCAGGTCGAGGAGCGTGAGTTCCATGCGCGGCGTTTTGCCCAGCCAGTCGGCGAGGAGCGGGGTGACAGCTTGTGCTGCGGTCGTCCATGCCTGGATGGCGACTTCGTTGTCGGGGAGCGTCCACGCGGTGAAGTTGGGGCCGGCATGCGGCTTGCGTTGTGCGACGAAGAGACTGGGCGCTTCAAAACCGATCTGCGGCACGTCGAAATTGGCCGTGACGACGCCATCGGAATCGGGGTCGAGGCTGCCTTGCGAGGCGACGTTGAGCGGAACAGAGACGCCATCGATGACGGCAACTGTGGGCGCCTGGCCATAGGGAAATTCAACGGTGAGGCGGACGCGCAGATGCGCGGCGGAGAGGCGCAACTTGTGCATGCCGACTGCATTGAAGAGGCGCGCGCCGTCGCCGAGGAGGACGGGCACGCTGCTGACGGGATACCAGACGACGTTGCCAAAGCCGCGCAGGCCGGTGAAGGGCGTGGAGATTTCGTCCCAGTCGGAATGGAGGGCGAGATCGTTCGGAGTGCCGAGTGCGGTGAGGCGCTGGGCGGAGGGAGCAACGGAGCCACCGTAGGTGCCATCGATGTGCAGAGACTGGCCGGGCGCGAGGGGCGTAAGGAGGGGGATCTCGGCCTCGTGGAGCTGGCCGGTGTGATCGGTGTCGGAGTTGAGCGTGGCGATGGCGGCGGCGGCATCTTTGCCTTCGACGCGCAGGTGCTCCCAGTCGAGGGCGGAGGAGATTTGCAGCGGAATGCGAGTGAGCGGTTTGGAGCCGTCATTGCGCACGGTGATGAGGGCGCGGACGGCGAGATGGCGATCGGCCGGGTGCAGGCGCACATCGAGGTCCATGGCCATGACGGTGACGGCCTCGCGCTCGGCGTCGTCCATCGCAGGCTCGCTGGTGGCGTGCAGGGCGGTCGTCTGCGCGGCAGGTCCGGCGTGCGAAGTGGTCTGGCCGTTCTCGTCGATGGAGCGGGAGAAGATGACCTGACCGCGCGCGGGCGGAGCCGGTTGAGTCTGCTGATCCTGGGTGGACTGCGTGGGTGCGGGCGGGGCTTGCGCGGAAGCGCTGTGCACAGCGCACAGCAGAGCCAGCGTCCCACCGCAGGCGAGAGAAAACTTCATGAACCGAGGCCTTTCTGCTGCTTTGGTTTGGACGCGGCGGGAGCAGATGGGCGAGCCTGGCCGCGCGCGGCGGCGCGGCGCTGGCGGGCAGCCTCGTAGAGCACGACGGCGCCTGCGGCGGAGACGTTGAGCGAGCTGACGCCGCCGGCCATGGGAATGCGCAGCAGGTGATCGCAGGTGCGGCGGACGAGGTCGTGCAGTCCCGCGCCTTCGCGGCCGAGGACGAGCACGCAGTCGCCGGTGAGGTCGAACTCGTCGTAGCTTTGCGTGCCGCGCTCATCGAGACCGATGACCCAGAGATTTTGTCCCTTCAACTCTTCGAGGGCGCGGACGAGGTTGACGACGCGGGCGATGCGGAGATGCTCGGATGCGCCGGCGCTGGCCTTGACGGCGACGGGGCTGAGCGGGGCGGCGCGGCGCTCGGTGAGGACGATGCCATCGACGCCTGCGCCATCGGCGACCCGCAGCAGGGCTCCGAGGTTCTGCGGGTCTTCGACACCGTCGAGTGCGAGGACGAGACGCGCGCGGCCGGGCGCAAGCGGTGTGAAGATATCTTCAATGGCGAGCATCTGCTGGGGGCGGACGAGGGCGACGATGCCCTGATGCATCGGCGTGCCTGCGATGTGGGTGAGGTGTTCGCGCGGTTCCTGACGCACGCGCAGGCCCGCGGCGCGGCAGGCGGCGACGAGCTGCGCGAGGCGGTCGTCGTGGCGCTCGCGCGCAACGAGAACGTGATCGAACTTGCGCTTGCCCGCGCGCACGGCCTCTTCCACCGCGTGCACGCCATAAAGAACATCCATGCTTCAAGTGTAGAAGATGCGGGATGCGTGCTGCCTACGCCGGCGGTTCTTCGAGCAACAGAATGCGGGCAGGGTCGAGCTGTACGAGCCAGGGCTGCGGTTGGGCGCTGAGGCTGCGCCACTGGTCCTTGGGAATGTCGGCCTGGATGTAGTGCGGTTCGCCGGGCGCGGCTTGGAGGCGCAGATAGAGCGTCATCTCGTGCGGGGCCTCACTGGTTTCAACGAGCCAGCAGGGGAAGACGTTGGGCGCGTCGGCCGGTGGCGCGAAGCGCAGCTGATGCGAGCGGTAGCCGACATGTGTGAGACCAGCGGGCGGCGCGGCGGGCAGGGCAAGTTCACATTGCCACGCCGGGACCGCGATGCACATTGACTCCGTGGGGATGATGCGAGCAGGCGCAATGTTTTTGCAGCCGGTGAGCCGCGCGGCGGTGACGGTGCGGGGCGCGTCGAAGAGCTGCTGGCGCGGGCCGGAGGCGATGACCTGACCGCGGTCGAGAACGAGGAGATCGGTGCAGAAGCGAAAGGCCTCCTCCATGTCGTGCGTGACGAAGAGGATTGGGCCATTGAAACCTGCGAGCGCCTCGCGGAGCTGGCCCTCGAGCTGGCGGCGGAGATGCGGATCGAGCGCGGCGAAGGGTTCGTCGAGCAGGAGCGCGGCGGGCTCGACGGCCATGGAGCGGGCGATGGCGGTGCGCTGGCGCTCGCCGCCGGAGACTTCTCCAGGATAGCGATGGGCGAGGTGCGCGATGCCCATGCGGGCGAGCTGATGCTGCACGCGGCGGTCGCGCTCTGCGGGCGGGAGCGCGTGCAGGCCGAAGGCGATGTTTTCGGCGACGGTCATGTGGGGGAAGAGCGCGTAGTCCTGGAAGACGATGCCAATGCGGCGCCGCGCGGGGGGCAGATTGATGCGGGCCTCGCTGTCATAGAGCACGACGCCGTTGAGCGCGATGCGGCCACTCGCAGCAGAGGCGACGCCCGCGATGAGGCGCAGCGTCATGGATTTGCCCGCGCCCGATGCGCCGAGCAGGCCGACGGCTCCGCGTGCGGCGCGCAGGTGAATGTGAAGGGTGAAGGAGTCGAGGGGTCGGGTGACGTCCATCTCCAACGCGGGACTGTGCGGCTGCGGTTGGGGAGGGTGCGCGGGGATTTGCGGTGGCTTGGTGGGTACGCTTGCAGCGAGCGGCGGTGCGATGTTCTGGCGACGATGCCGGAGACGGGTACGGCTTTCGCGGTGCAGGAGGCGAATGATGGCGAGCGAAAGAGCGACGATGAGAGCGACCCAGAGCGCGGCGGCGCGCATGTTGTCGCTCTCTGCGGCGGAGTAGATGGCGAGTGGGAGGGTCTGCGTGCGGCCTGGGATGTTGCCGGCGAGCATGAGGGTGGCGCCGAACTCGCCGAGGGCGCGGGCGAAGGCGAGGATGGTTCCAGCGAGAACGCCGGGGGCGGCGAGAGGCAGCAGGATGCGGCGGAAGATGCGGGGCTCGGATGCGCCGAGGGTGCGCGCGGCCTCAAGGAGGGTGGGATTGACCTGCTCCAGTGCGCCGAGCGCGGTGCGGTACATGAGCGGAAAGGCGATGACGGTTGCGGCGAGGACTGTGGCCGGCCAGGAGAAGACGATGGTGACGCCGATGTGCGCGAGAGCGCGGCCGATGGGGCTCTGGCGGCCGAAGGCGAGCAGCAGTAGAAATCCGACGACGGTGGGCGGCAGGACGAGGGGCAGCGTGAGGATACCGTCGATCCAGGGGCGGAGTCTGCTGCGCGAATCGTAGAGTGCCCAGGCGGCGAGCAGGCCGAGGCAGAAGGT
>JAGWML010000198.1 GCA_028873155.1 Acidobacteriota bacterium | reverse complement strand
CTACGGTGCTCTGAAAAGAACCCCTTATAAATGGCTCGACTTGAGGTTGCTGTCTGAGCTTTTGCTTCCTACCGATACAGTGCAGGAGATCCACTACTTCACCGCGCGGGTGAGCGCAAGGCCCTATAATCCAACTTCGGCTCACGATCAAGGACTTTACATTCGCGCTTTGAAGACGATTCCGAATCTGCGGATTGTTTACGGCCATTTTCTTACGCATTCGGTTCCCATGTATTTGACCAGCGTTGCGCCCCCACAGAAGGTCTGGGTTGATAAGACAGAAGAGAAGGGCTCGGACGTGAACCTCGCTTCGCACTTGTTGAGAGACGCGTTCAACAAGCGATTCGAGGTCGCAGTGCTCATCACGAACGATTCGGACCTGGCGGAGCCGGTGCGAATTGTCTCGCAGGAGCTTACGTTGCCGGTTGGCATCCTCAACCCGCATCAGTTTCACAGTAAAGAATTGCGCCAGTATGCCACGTTTGTTAAGCGAATTCGGCAAGACGACCTGGCTGCCTGTCAGTTTCCCGCGGTAGTGACAGATAAGAAGGGATCGTTCTCCAAGCCGGCCGGCTGGTGAATGGATTTTGACGCAGCAGATGATTTGAGTTGAACAAATGGAGTGCAATTCTTTGATGGCTCACACCCAGATTAAGTTTGGAACCGATGGCTGGCGCGGCGTGATTGCCGACGATTTTACGTTTGCCAACGTGCGCATTGCGGCGGCGGCCATTGCGGCGTACATCCACGCGAAGGAAGACCCGGCGAAGGGCATCTGCATCGGGTACGACACGCGATTCGGGTCAAAGGCATTTGCGCGCGCGTGCGCGGAGGTGGTGGCGGCGACGGGAATTCGCGTGGAGCTGGCCCACGACATTACGCCGACCCCTGCGCTGAGCTATGGAGTGCGCCATCGTGGCCGCGCGGGCGGCATCATGATTACGTCGAGCCACAACCCGGCGCAGTGGAACGGGGTGAAGTACAAGGCATGGTACGGCGGTTCGGGTAAGCCGTCGATCATCGCCGAGATTGAGAAGCACCTGGGCGAGCCCGTGCCGCAGGCCGCGCAGTCGGCGGCGATTGAGGAAGTGGATTTTCTGCCCGATTATTTGAAGGCCATCGAGAGCTTCGCGGATCTTGAACTGATTGCGAAGGCGGGCAAGAAGTTCGCGATTGACTCGATGTATGGCGCGGGGCGGACGATCCTGTCGGACATCTTCACGCGCATCGGCGTGGAGCATGTGCAGATCCGCGGCCATGTTGACCCGCTGTTTCCGGGGATTAATCCCGAGCCGATTGAGCCGCACATTCGCGCGCTGGGCGCGGCGGTGGTGGCGCATGGGTGTGACGCGGGCCTGTGCACAGACGGCGACGCGGACCGCATTGGCGCGACGGATGAGAACGGGAGCTTTGTCGATCCGCACAAGATTTTCAGCGTGCTGCTGAGCTGGGTGCTGAAGCGCAAGGGCTGGCCGGGCGCGGTGACGCGGGCCTTCAACACGACGAAGATGCTGGACCGCATCTGCGCGAAGCACGGGCGGGAGCTGATCGAGCACGGCATCGGCTTCAAGTTTGTGTGTGACTACATGCTGGAGCGCGAGATTGTGATGGGCGGCGAGGAGTCGGGCGGTATCGGCTTCCAGCGGCACCTGCCGGAGCGCGATGGCCTGCTGAACGCGCTGCTGCTGGCCAATGTGATGGCCGAGGAAGGCAAGACGCTGGGTGAGCTGGTGGCGGACCTGCAGGCTGAGTATGGCGAACACCAGTACGGGCGCATCGATCTGCATATTCCCGATGAGTTGAAGAACGGCGCGATTGCGCGGGCGCTGGCTTTGAAGCCGGGCGACAAGGCGATTGCGGGCATGCCGGTGCTGCGGCAGGAGACGCTGGACGGGGTGAAGTTCTACCTGGACAACCCGGAGGCGAAGACCAGGCCGAACGCGGCGGAGACGTGGATTCTGTTTCGCGCGAGCGGGACGGAGCCGCTGCTGCGGGTCTATACCGAGTCCACGTCGAAGGAAGCGGTGGCGAAGCTGCTGGAGGCCGGGCGCAGCTTTGCGCTGCAAGGCTGAGCAGGCAGGGAGGAACGGATGTTCATCCACATCTTTGGGTTTCGCTGGAAGGCTGCGGCGACGGAGGCGGACAAGGCGCGCGCGACAAAGGAGATTCTGGCCTTTCGCGGCGCGATTCCGGGGTTGATGGAGGCGCACGTGGGGCCGAATCTCTCGCCGCGCGGGCAGGGCTATACATTTGCCGGGATGATGAAGTTTACGGACAAGGCGGCCTGCGATGCCTACGCCATCCACCCTGCGCATCTTGCGCTGCTGGAGTGGCTGGTTCCTCTGATCGAGCCGGTAGAGCTGGATTTTGAGGCGTAAGCAACTCGCGCCACGCCTCACCGGAACATGCGCGCGTCAAAGTGAAAAGGCTGCGGCGGCTCGACCTTGATCTCTGCAATCGCCGGATGCAGGGGATTCACCAGCACATTCCATTCCATGCGCAGCGCGGCTGAGGGGACCTCGATCGCCAGCGAGCGTTGCTCGCGAATCCAGTTGTCTCCCAGCGCGCGAAGCGGTGCGAAGTCGTCTGTCCACCAACCGGGAGGCAACTGGCTCGGGTCCAGCCGCTGCGCGGGTTCTCCCTCAGGCAGCAGGGCTGCGATGGAGACCAGGTCTTCCGGCTGCTGGCTTGGCTCCAGGTGAACAAAGAGCTCGATGGCTGCGAGGGCCAGCGACGACGAAGCGTAGACCATGGGCACGCCGGGCGTGTTCCAGCGGCCGCCGAAGCGCCGCGCGCCATGACCGGCGAAGGCTTCCGCGGCGAACCGGGCCCGGCAGATGCGCCAGATCTGCATCAGCTGTAGACGCCATAGGCGATGCGGCCGAGCACGCTCTCGACCTCGCGGACGCCGGGGTCGGTGTCGAGCTGGTCGAGCGGGCGAGCCCCGCGCAGGGCGCGATTCGGCGTCTTGAGCCAGGCGGCAGCTTTCTCTTCATCGCCCAGGGTCTCAATGGCGGTGGAGAAGACCTGCGCCAGCCGGACCGCCCGATCCGACTCGACCGCCGTGAGCCGGGAGTGGTGTGCGAGGCGGCGGGTGAGCGTGCGCTGAGGGATGCCAATCTTCTCAGAGATTTCCGCCTGGCGCAGGTGGAGTCTGTCGGCCAGCAGAAGGAGCGACTGGACCGGCAGGCCTTCGCGGACCAGTTCAGCCAGCGCGCCGCTCTTGCTCATCTGCCTGCCGAGAACGAGCTCTCCGCCGAGGACCTCGGGTACGGTATGGGTGGCCATGATCTGCCTCCGTGTCCAGTATACGCCATTTGGCCAGTCCAATAGAGCCAAATTCGAATTTACGGGAAGCGGTATACGGCGAATTATTTCCTATCTTGACAAGTATATTGCGTATAGATAACATTATGTCGTGCAGGATAACAGCCAACAAACACTGAAGCCGGGGGAAAGCGGGCTGTACAACCGCATTGCGGTGCTACGGGCTGAGCGCGCAATCAGCCGGCAGCAGCTGGCGGATGCGGTGGGTGTGAACTACCAGACGATCGGCTTTCTGGAGCGCGGCGACTACGGGCCGAGCCTCAAGCTGGCCTTTCAGATCGCCGAGTATTTTGGGCTGCCGGTGGAAGCAATTTTCTCGACGAAGCCGTTCCAGCCATTGAGCGAGCAGGTGTATGGCGTGAGCCTGCCCGCGGCAAAGGAGACGCAATGAACACCGAATACGCGGTAGGAAATATTCGCATCCGTCTCGCTTCGCAAGCGCGCCGCCGATGGTTTGTCGCGCTCGTTTACGCTGCACTGGCTGTGTTCATCTTGGGCGCGCTCTTTCTCAGCCAAAAGAACGCCACCGGCGCGTGGCTTACCGCAAGCTGCGGAATTCTGTACATCGCGCTCTGGATCGCTTTCTCGGGGCTCGCGGGCGACCCGCGCGCACGTGGCGACGAGCGCGAGGTGCACCGCCGCGACCACGCGCACTTCAGGGCTTACTACGCTCTCGGGTTTTTCCTCTTTGGCGCGCTCATCGCCGGTTCTTTCAGGGGACCTGATCCGATCACACCGCACTTGCCTCTGGCTCTGCGGGGCTATTTCATGCAACTGCCGTTTGTCCTTCTCCTGACGACGGCCCTGCTCTACGGCACCCTGCCGTCAGCCATCCTGCTCTGGACCGAGCCGGATATCGAGGAGGCGGAATAGGCGTCAGGCGATGACGGCGATTTTGGCGCGCTTGCCGAGGCGGACGACGATCTTTGCGGGGAGCGGACCGACGGGGACGGTATTGCCTGATGCGGTTTCCCCGTCGAGCTTGACGGCCTTTTCGGCGATCTTGCGGTTAGCCTCGGCACCGCTGGCGGCAAGGCCGAGATGCACGAGGAGCTTAGGCAGGCGAATCTGCTGGGGCTCGGGGCCGGCGATTTCAGCCAGCGCGACCTGGACTTCGTCGAGATTCTCTGAGGTCTCTTTCTGCTGGAACATGCGGGTCCAGTTTTCGGCGGCGGTTTGCGCGGCGCCTCCGCCGTGGAAGCTGGCGGTGATGGTGAAGGCGAGGCGCTTCTTGGCGTCCATGGGGTGGAGCGCGCCGGAGGCGATGTCGGCCTTCATGGCGTCGATTTCGGATTGCTTGAGGTCGGTGAGGAAGACCCAGTACTTGCCCATGAGCTCGTCGGAGATGGACATGAGCTTGCCGTACATTTCGGCGGGCGGCTCGTTGATGCCGATGGCGTTGCCGAGCGACTTCGACATTTTCTGCGTGCCGTCTAGCCCTTCGAGGATGGGCGTCATGAGGACGATCTGGGGCTTCTGGCCGTAGTGGCGCTGGAGCTCGCGTCCGCACATGAGGTTGAACTTCTGGTCGGTGCCGCCGAGCTCAACGTCGCATTGGAGCATCACGGAGTCGTAGCCCTGCATGACGGGGTAGAGCAGCTCGTGGAGGCTGATGGGCTGCTCGGCCTGGAAGCGCTTGTGAAACTCGTCGCGCTCAAGCATCTGGCTCACAGTGAAGTGGGCGGTGAGGCGGATGGTGTCTTCGTAGCCGAGCTTGCCGAGCCACTCGGAGTTGTAGCGGACCTCGGTGAGCTTTTCATCGAGGATTTTGAAGACCTGCTCCTTGTACGTTTCTGCGTTGGCGTCAATCTGTTCGCGCGTCAAGGGCTTGCGGGTGACGTTGCGGCCGGTCGGGTCGCCAATCAGCGAGGTGAAGTCGCCCACCAGGAAGATAACCGTGTGGCCAAGCTGCTGGAAGTGGCGCAGCTTGCGCATCAACACGGTGTGACCCAGGTGCAGGTCGGGCGCGGTGGGGTCAAAGCCCGCTTTGATGCGCAGGGGGCGGCCGGTCTTGCGGCTCTCTTCGAGGCGCTCGCGGAGGTCGGAGACGCGGATGATTTCGGCGGCGCCTTTTTGCAGCAGGTCCAATTGTTCGTCTACGGGTAGAAACGTGCTCATGCCGTCTTTCAGTATACGGGGCGGCTCGGCGGCCTTTTCAAAGCTGTCAGGCGCACGCAG
>JAGWML010000004.1 GCA_028873155.1 Acidobacteriota bacterium | reverse complement strand
TCACTGGACGGCAAGCCCGTGACCATGGAGTTCCGCGGCGACGAAGTTGCGACGAAACTCGGCCTGGTGCATATGGAAAAGGGCAAGGCTTATCCCCTCACCGTGGACTACGCGCAGCCTGATTCCCAGACGACGAGCGCGCGGTTGGTCTGGTCCAAGGTGGACCTGGCGCCGCAGCCCGAAGCGATTGAAGCGGCGAAGAACGCCGACGTTGTCGTTGCGGTTGTCGGCATCACCAGCGAGTTGGAGGGCGAAGAGATGCAGGTGAAGCAGCCTGGATTCCTGGGCGGCGACCGTACCAGCATCGATCTGCCCAAGCCGGAAGAGGACCTGCTCGAGGCGCTGGCTGCAACGGGCAAGCCGCTCGTGGTGGTGCTGACCAACGGCAGTGCGCTCGGCGTGAACTGGGCCAACGACCACGCCAACGCGATTGTGGACGCGTGGTATCCGGGCGAAGAAGGCGGCATGGCCGTCGCGCAGACGCTATCCGGTTGGAACAACCCCGCGGGTCGTCTGCCGGTCACGTTCTACAAGGATGTCAGCCAGCTTCCGCCGTTTGAAGACTACTCGATGAAGAACCGCACGTATCGGTACTTCACCGGCACGCCGCTTTATCCCTTCGGCTACGGCCTGAGCTACACCAAATTCGCCTATAGCGGCCTCACGCTGCCCACGGCCCCAATTCATGCGGGCGATGCGGCAACGGCAGAGGTGACGGTGACGAACACAGGCGATCGCGCCGGCGATGAAGTGGCGCAGCTCTACCTCAGCTTCCCCAGTGTCGCGGGCGCTCCGCTGCGCGCACTGCGGGCCTTCGAGCGCGTCCACCTGGATGCGGGCGCATCGAAGAAGGTGAGCTTCTACCTGAAGCCGCGCGATCTGAGCATGGTGACGGAGAAGGGCGATCCAGTCATTGCCGAGGGCCAATACACTGTGTCGGTGGGTGGCGGCCAGCCGAACACATCGGCACCGGCGGTGAGTGGCACCTTCAGCGTGAGCGGAACGGTGACCTTGCCGGAGTAAGAAACCGCCGGAACAAAAAGGGCCTGCAGCGCATGCGCGTTGCAGGTCTTTTTGTCGCTCGACGCAAATGCATCGCCGGGATTGCGATGCGGGAGCAATTCCATCCCCGGATGCGCTGCGGTCGATTACACTAGGTGAGTCGCCCTTCTCTTGCGCCGGGATGGCGGAACTGGCAGACGCAGCGGACTCAAAATCCGCCGACCCTTGCGGTCATGGGGGTTCGACCCCCCCTCCCGGCACCAAAAAACAATAACTTAGACGATACACTTCATTCCCAGTGATTCCGCCCCGAGCTCTGGTGATACTTATGGTGATACTTTGCTCCGGATTCAATCTGGTGAACAAAGATTTCCAGGAAGAGCCAACAGCGAGTCACGGGAGTATGGGCGAAGGTCCAGGTGACGCTCTTCCTGCAGGTGCTCGATGAGCTGAATCACCTCAAGATCGAGTTCATCTCGTTCCGCGAGCAGAGCGAAGCAGGTGGCCCTCTGGGCCGGGCCATCATCATCGTCGGAGCCGTCGCGGAGTTCGAAGGCTATTTCAAGACTGCGTCACCGGTTCGTCATACGCTGCACTTCTGCCGGATATCGGTCACCAATGACGGGATTTGCGGCCAGAATATCGTCAAGCTCGCGAACCTCCTCCGCCGTGAAGCGCAGACTTGTCGCTCCGATGTTTTCTTCGAGACGTTCCAGCTTTGTGGTGCCTGGGATGGGTACGATCCAAGGCTTCTGCGCCAGCACCCATGCAAGAGCGATCTGGGCTGCAGTCGCTTGCTTCTTCGCCGCGAAAGCTTGGATTGCTTCGACAAGAGCGCGGTTCGCCCTGCGTGCCTCGACGCTAAAGCGGGGGAACGTTCCGCGATTGTCTTCGGTGTCGAATTGTGTCTGCTCGGTCACCGATCCAGCAAGGTATCCCTTGCCCAACGGACTGAAGGAGACAAGGCCAATTCCGAGTTCCTCAAGCATCGGCAGAATCTCTTCTTCGGGCTGTCTCCACCACAGTGAATATTCGCTTTGCAGCGCGGTAACCGGATGGACGGCGTCGGCGCGACGAATCGTCTGCGCACCAGCTTCAGAAAGGCCGAAGTGCCTGACCTTGCTTGCTTGATGAGATCCTTCACCGCACCTGCCACATCCTCGATCGGCACATCAGGGTCAACGCGATGCTGATATAGCAGGTCGATTGTCGCGACACGGAGCCGCTTCAGAGAGGCTTCCACTGTCTCCTTGATGTACTCCGGCCGGCTGTTCAAACCGGTTGGGTGCGGATCGCTCGATGTGTCGAACTGAAATCCGAACTTCGTCGAGATCACGACCTGGTCCCGCACGGGAGCAAGCGCTTCCCCTACAAGCTCCTCGTTCACAAACGGCCCGTACACCTGCGCTGTGTCAAAGAGGGTGATTCCACGGTCCACAGCACCCCGCAATACCGCGATCATCTCCTGCTTCGTTCCGGCCACAGGACCGTGTCCGGCGCTCGCCCGCATGCAGCCCAGACCAATTGCCGAGACTTCAAGGCCGCTCCGTCCTAGCTGGCGCTTTTCCATTTGCTTCTCCTTCTATGCGCTGAGTTAATGGGAGGTTCTGCGCTCGAAAACATCCTTGACGAAGGGCAACGCTGAAAATGCACAAGGCCAACCAGCGTAGAACGCAATATGCGTCAGCGTCTCCGCGGCCTGCGCCTGCGTCAGGCCGTTGTCCATTGCGCGATTCAGGTGAAACGATATCTGCGCTGTCTGTCCGTTGGCAATCAGCGCGCTCACCGTGACGAGGCTTCTGTCGCGGGGAACAAGAGCCGGACGCAGCCACAGGTCTCGGAAGAGCAAATCGGTGGTGTTTTGGACCAGACCTGGGGAGACGGCACCAAAGTTGTTTCCGACTTGAATTGCTCGCTGTTTCTCCACTTCCTCATTGAGAGGCAGCGGCTTGTCCTTGACAGGCGGAAGTTGATCCTTGCCGATGCCGCGCTGATGAAAGATGCTTTTCGCCACGGCGACTGCGGCCATCGCATTGCCCCAGCCCGCGTAGAAGGCAAGATGTGTGATGACCTCGGAGAGCTCCGCGGGCTTCACTCCATTGTCGAGCGCACGTACGAAATGGAAAGGCATCTCCACGGTCTGGATGCGCGCGATGATCGCCGCTACAGTGACAAGACTGCGATCACGGGGCGAAAGCTCCGGCCTCTTCCAGAGACCACCGAGCAGAGACTCTTCGGTGTAATACTCCAGAGCCGGTGAAACCGAACGGACATCAACATACGTCAGTGACTCTGCCGCCGCGTTCGTCCTGTGCAAATCAGACATGGTTATCTCCTCAGCAAAAGCACGTTCGTCTCCCGACAATGAAGCCGTCAGGAATGCGGCACTCGCCATCATGAAATCGCGGCGTTCCATCGCTTGCGGCCTTGTTTACCGCATCACATAGCCGCCATCGACCGAGATAGACTGGCCGGTGACGTAGCTTGCGAGGTCGCTGCATAGGAACAAAACCACGTTCGCGATCTCTTCCGGGCTGCCTTCGCGCTGCATCGGCACAAAGGTCTCACGCATGATCCTAAGCGCCTCGCCCTGACCTTCGGCCTCCATCTTGTCGGCCATTGGAGTGCGGATGAGACCAGGGCAAACGGCGTTCACGCGGATGCCACGGGTCGCATATTCGAGGGCCGCGCTCTTGGTAAAACCGATCACACCGTGCTTCGCAGCGTGATATGTGCCGCGCTGATTGCCTCCAACCAGGCCGCCAAGAGAGGAACAGTTGACGATTGCGCCGCTGCCTTGCTCACGCATCACCTGCAACTCGAACTTCATCGAGCTCCACACGCCGCGCAGATTGACCGCCATTACGCGGTCGTAATCCTCGCGGGTCACATCGGCGGTCTCGGCCAGCTCGTTCTGAATGCCTGCATTGTTGTACGCAGCATCAAGACGGCCAAACGCCGCCACCGTCTTCTTCACCATCGCTTCGACCTGGGCATCGTCGGATACATCACAAGCAACAGCGAGCGTCTTATGGCCCTTATCAGCGAGCCCCTCTGCTGCCGCTTGCACTTCGCTCTTGCTCCAATCGGCCAGCACGACCGCGGCGCCAGCCTCTGCGAATGCCCTGGCCGTCGCAAGACCCAATCCCGATGCCGCACCCGTGACAAGAGCCACCTTATTCTCAAATGAAATGACCATAGTGCTCCATCTCCTGCCGCCGCTTGTTCTCGAGGCGCCTACAAAGAGAATAGATGCGGATTTGATGATGAGAGTGCTTTTGTTTTGCATATGGCTATGAATAGAATTCATTAATGATGAGAAATGATCTTGCGGAGCTTTCTGCTTTCGCAACGGTTGCCCATGAGCGCAGCTTCACCCGTGCCGCCGCCCAGCTGGGTGTATCCCAGTCCGCTCTGAGTCACTCAATGCGGAACCTCGAGAAAAGACTGGGCGTCCAACTGCTGGCTCGAACGACCCGAAGTGTGTCCGCTACAGCGGCGGGTGCCGCTCTGCTGCAGGAACTCGCGCCAGCACTGGAGCGGATTGGAAGTGCTGTCGCGGAGACCGTGAAACAGCGCGAGCGTCCCGCAGGGCGAATCCGTCTCATCGTTCCGCGTACGGCCACCGAGATGGTGATTCTTCCAAAGCTCGCACACTTCGCTCGCAAATATCCGGAGATTGTTCTGGATGTTACTTCCTCAAACGATCCTGTCGATCTGATCGCTGGTGAGTATGACGCAGGAATTCAGCTCGGCGAGTTCATTCAGAGAGACATGATCGCGATCCCCGTGACCAGAGAGATGCGCCTTGCCGTGGTGGGCTCTGCAGGATATTTCGAATCAAACCCGATTCCACGCCACCCACAGGACTTGAAAGACCACTCCTGCATCGGCTTCAAATTCAGCAATAGCCTGTACCGCTGGGAGTTTGAGAAGGGGCGCAGAAAGCTCACGGTGAGTCCGCAGGGGCCAGCTTCGTTCGATGATCCGGATTTGGTCATCCAGGCTGTACTGGATGGCGTGGGAATCGGGACGGCGATGGAAGCTTCGATTGCCGAGATGATCGCAAACGGACGCCTGGTTCAGGTGCTCAGAGATTGGTGCCCATCGTTCCCCGGATATTTTCTCTATTATCCAAGCCGCCGCAATCAACCCGCCGCCTTGGCAGCTCTGATCGCTGCACTCCGCTTCTCCCTATGAGCCCACCAGCATCGCGCAGTGCAGTAGGGCCATCTCGGAGACGCCCATGGATCTCGCTCCACAATAGCCAGCATTTTCGCTGAGTCGCGCAAGCACGCATCGAACCGAATCCCCCTGACATGTCGGCTCTGCGCCGACTTGGCGGCGTCGGAACGGACCGTCGTCCGGCGGGACAGACCTCGCTTCCCGATGCTCCACTCCACGGAGTGGGGATACATTTCTGCTCAATGAGCGCATTGCTCTATCAGAAGAGACTCCGATCCGGCTGAAACTGCCGACGAATCAGCCCCATACTTCTTTCTCCCTCAGAATTGTCTTGACTACGTCGGCTGTCCGTCCCTATAAATCCGATATAGTATTTCGATTTCGATGACTTGTTACGAATTGTAAGAATGCCGCGAAAGAAAGAAAACAAACCGGCCCACACATATCAGGCGCACCGCGAGCGGCAACGCCGGCGCATCCTTGATGCTGCGTGGAAACTGTTCGATGCGTACGGCATCGATCGCACCACCATGGCCGAGATCACGTCGGCCAGCGGGGTTCAGCCCTCGACGATGTATCAGTACTTCGCCAACAAGGAAGACATCGTCTGGGCCATTCTGCGTGAGTTGATGCAAGAGGTAAGCGAACGCTCGAAGCAAAGGCTGGAGGGCGCTCCGAACGCCATGGCGCGGCTCACTGCGCTACTGGACTTTATGGCCGATGAGCTAGAGAACAATCCAGTGAAGGTGCGCTTCATGGCGCAATTTGATGCCATCTATGCGCGCGACTGGCCGGCGAAGCGGCTCCTGACCCTGGAATCCCAAATCAATCCCGAAGGATTCGGGGTGTTCACGGAATTGATCCGGGAGGGAATTGCCGACGGATCTCTTCGTCCCGATCTCGATCCCGGTCTCACCATGCACGCAGTCATGAACGCTGTGATCGGAGCGCAACGCCGGCTGGCGTCCCTCGGGGAAAAAGTCGAGTTGGAGTATGGACAGCCGATTGATCAATTGTTCCGCGAAACGATCCGTGTGCTCCTGATAGGACTACGCGCACCTGAGGCTTCCAAAACCCGGCGTTCTCATAAGCGGAAAGCCGTCCATAGCCGCACCCGAAAGAGGTCTGCATGAAATTCCAATCTCGCATCCTGATTCTTTTAGCCGCCATGCTGGCATGGCTAGTGCCCGTCTCCGCTCGCAGTGCGACTTCGAACTCGCCAAGACAGGTGATCGCGGCTGATGCCGGCTGGAGATTCATTCTCGGCGATCCAAACGGAGCAGAGGCTCCTTCCTTTGCGGATGCTTCCTGGCGCACAGTCGATCTGCCGCATGACTGGAGCATCGAGAGCAAGCCCGGCAAGGACAACCCAAGCGGTGCGGGTGGCGGCTATTTCCCCGGCGGCATCGGGTGGTATCGGAAGGCATTCCACGCTCCTGCCAGCTGGAAGGGCAAGCGCGTGAGCATTGAATTTGACGGCGTTTACCGCGACGCCACGGTATATCTCAACGGTCACAAACTCGGAAATCATCCATACGGCTACACCTCGTTTGCCTTCGACCTGACGCCGGAGCTGAATGACTCGGGCGCAAACGTGCTGGCTGTGCGTGTGGACAATTCAGCTCAGCCCAATAGCCGCTGGTACAGTGGCTCGGGCATCTACCGGCATGTCCGCGTCGTGGTGACGGATCCCACGCATGTGGCGCGCTGGGGGGTGTTTGTCAGCACTCCGCAGGCGAGTGCGGCTTCGGCAACAGTTTCTGTTCGCACACGGATAGCGAATGAGTCCACACGTGATGCCGTGGTAACAGTCGAGACAACACTGATCGACAAGAAAGGAAACAAAGCAGGCGGCGCGCAGTCCAGATTGAACATGGCGGCCGGGAAAGAAGACGAAGTCTCGCAGGAAATCGCGGTGGCAAATCCAACGCTTTGGTCCCCGGAGTCGCCCGAGCTCTATCGTGCAGTCTCAACCATTCGTAAAGGCGGAAAAGTCATCGACCAGGTCACGACACCGTTCGGAATTCGCACGCTTGCCTGGTCGGCAGAGAAGGGGTTGCTGCTCAACGGCCAACCCATTAAGCTGCACGGCGGCAGCGTTCATCACGACGACGGCCCGCTGGGCGCTGCGGCGTTTGATCGCGCGGAAGAACGCAGAGTCGAGCTTCTGAAGGCGGCGGGCATGAATGCAGTGCGGACGGCGCACAATCCGCCGTCGCCGGCATTTCTGGACGCCTGCGACCGGCTGGGTCTGCTGGTTCTCGATGAACCGTTCGACGTATGGGGAGCGCACAAGGTCAAGTTCGATTACGCAAGCGATTTCAACTCATGGTGGAGGCAGGACATTTCCTCAATGGTGCTTCGGGACCGCAATCATCCGTCAATCGTGATCTGGGGTATTGGCAACGAAATACCTGAACTTGAAGTGGATCGAGGTGCTCCGCTGGCCCGGGAACTTGTGGACCAGATGCGCGCACTCGACAACACGCGCCCGCTCACGCTGGCATTTCCAGGCACAACGACCAAGCCAACAGCCGAGGCCGTGTTCTCACAACTCGACATCACCGGATACAACTACAACATTCTTCCCACTTATCAAAAGGACCATCAGCAGTTGCCCGCGCGCATCATGCTCACCACCGAATCCTGGCCGGCGAAGGCGTTTCCGCTGTGGGAGGTCTCGCATGACAACCCCTATATCCTTGGCGACCTTACATGGACTGCGATGGACTACCTCGGCGAATCCGGAATCGGCGCATGGCAATACGGCACTCCGCAACAGGCAAAGATGGCAGAAGGGATGGCAGGGATGATGGCGGGGACGGCTATGGTGGACCAGATGTTCACGGGCATGGCCAACGGCACGGACGTGATGGCGGACATGGCGAAGAACACCTCGGACCCAAACGCCAAGGCAATGATGGAGCTCTTCTTTCACCCCTATCCATGGCACGCTGCCGCATGCGGCGATCTCGACTTAACTGGCTTTCGCAAGCCGCAGTCCTACTATCGCGACATCCTCTGGAATGGAGGCGATCGTGTCTATACCACCGTGCGCCTGCCCGAGCCTGAAGGGAAGAAAATCATCGCCATCATGTGGGCTACGTATCCCACGCTGCCCAGCTGGACCTGGCCTGGACAGGAAGGCAAGGATCTCGAAGTGGAGGTATACTCCGGCGCGGAAAAGGTGCAGCTCTTCCTGAACGACAAGCTGATCAGTGAAAAGCCGACGAGCCGTGATCAGGAGTTCAAGGCGGTCTTCTCAGTACCCTACACACCGGGCACGCTGAAGGCAGTTGGCCTGCGAGGTGGCCGAGCGGTTGCGGAGAGTATCCTCGCCACCGCGGGACCTGCAACGAAGCTGCGCCTGACGGCGGATCGAACGGTCATCAATGCGGACGGTGAGGACCTGTCATTTGTGACGGTCGAGACGGTGGATTCGAATGGCCGTCCCGATTTGCGTGCAGACCAGGAGGTTCAGTTCGAGATCAGCGGGCCGGCCACAATCGCCGCCGTGGGAAACGGAGACGGCCAGGATCCAGATTCCTACCACAGCAATCGACGCAAGCTGTATCAGGGGCGTGCGCTTGTCGTGATTCGGACCTCGAAGCAGAGCGGGCCCATCAAGCTCGCGGCCAAAGGTTCCGGCCTCAGTGATGGTTCATTGACAATCGTGGCACGGGCCGCGCAGTTGCGCCCAGAGTTACAGTAACGACGCTGCAAGACTGGAGAGACATCGAGGCGGGGCACTACCCAAAAGCGTGCGGCCGGCCTGAAGGAGCGCGAGTCGCGCAATCCTTGCAGGGCCAGTTGGGCGATAGCCGCAGTCCGGGCCGACGAGTTGAGTCTTGACTAGATGTCGAGGTTCTTCACGTCGAGTGCGTTGTCCTCGATGAACTTGCGGCGTGACTCCACATCTTCGCCCATCAGAGTAGTGAAGATTGTCTCTGTCTCCGCAATGTCTTCAAGCTTGACTTGAAGCAGTGTGCGGCGCTCGGGATCCATAGTCGTCTCCCAGAGCTGCGACGAAGTCATTTCGCCCAGCCCCTTGTAGCGCTGCACCTGATAGTCCTTCTTGCCCTGCTCCACGATGTAGCTGAAGAGCTCGCGCGCCGTCTGCTTCTCCACTGGCTCGCGGGGAATGCGCGTGCCGCGCCGCGCCGGCTTTGTCTCGGCCTGCGCGTCGCTCTCTTCGCTTTCTTCCTCTTCGGCAGAAGCCGCCGCCGCTTTCGCCGCAAACTCGATCAGGAAGGGCGGCTCCAGGTATTGCTTGATCAGCGAGTACTTCGCCATCATCTGGCGGAACTCCGGACTCGATACCAGTGTCCAGTCGATGGAACGCGTTGCGCCCTGCGAATCCGTCAAGCTGATCGACCAGGTATGGTGCTCCTCATCTTCCACCGGCTTGCCGAGTTTGAATTGATATTCGTCGGCAACCTCCGCCAGTTGGGCATGGAGCGCAGAAAGCTTGACTGGTACCTCGTCCTCAGTCTTCGATGCAAAGTCGGATCGCTGGGTCAGCTCCGCACGCGCCAGCATCTCGGTCAGCGCCTCGTTACGGATGCGCTTGTCCACCTTCTCGACAAAGCCGAGATAGTCGTTGAGCGTGCTCATGAAGCGCGTCAGATCGGCGCCTTCAATCTTGCTCGCGGTCTCGCCATGACGCACGATCATGCCCTCGGACGCGCGGTTGACCATCACCTTCACAAACTCGCGGTCATCCTTGATGTACTGCTCAAAGCGGCCCTTCTTGATCTTGTAGAGCGGCGGCTGCGCGATGTAGATATTGTCGCGCTTAATGAGATCCGTCATGTGGCGGAAGAAGAACGTGAGCAGCAGTGTGCGAATGTGCGATCCGTCCACGTCGGCGTCGGTCATCAGGATGATCTTGCTGTAGCGCAGCTTGGCCGGGTCAAAGTCGTCCTTGCCGATGCCGCAGCCCAGCGCGGTGATCATCGCGCGGATTTCTTCGTGGCCCAGCATCTTGTCGTAGCGGGCCTTTTCGACGTTCAGGATCTTACCCTTGAGCGGGAGAATCGCCTGGAAGCGCCTGTCGCGTCCCTGCTTCGCCGTTCCGCCTGCGCTCTCGCCCTCCACCAGATAGAGCTCGCAGCGCTCCGGATTGCGCTCGCTGCAATCGGCCAGTTTGCCGGGCAGGCCGCCGCCATCCAGCGCGCCCTTGCGCCGCGTCAGGTCACGGGCTTTGCGGGCTGCCTCGCGCGCGCGGGCTGCTTCAATCGCCTTGTTGATGATGCGCTTGGCGACTGGCGGGTTCTGCTCGAGGAACATACCCAGTCGCTCGTTCACAAAAGCCTGCACAATGCCGGCGATATCCGAGTTGAGCTTGCCCTTGGTCTGCCCTTCAAACTGCGGCTGCGGCAGCTTCACGCTCACCACGGCCACGAGGCCTTCGCGCACATCATCGCCGCTCAGATTTTCCTTCATGTCTTTGAAGAGGCCCAGCGACTGACCAATAGCGTTAATCGTCCGTGTCAGCGACGTGCGGAAGCCGGAGAGATGCGTGCCGCCGTCGACCGTGTTGATGTTGTTGGCAAAACTAAAGACAGTCTCCGAGTAGCTGTCGTTGTACTGCAGCGCGATCTCGATCTCGACCCCGTCCCGCGCCGCTTCCATCATGATGGGCTTATCGTGCAAGACCTGCTTGCCGCGATTCAGGTGCTTCACAAACTCAGCGATGCCGCCTGCGTACCGGAACTCTGCCCGCCGTGCCTCGCCCGTCTTCGGGTCGGCATTGCGTTCGTCCGTCAGCGTGATCTCCAGCCCCTTGTTCAGGAAGGCAAGTTCACGCAGCCGCTGCGCCAGAGTGTCGTAGTTGTACTCGGTGACCGCGAAGATGCTCCTGTCGGGCAGGAAATGAACCTTGGTGCCGCGGCGCTTGCTCGTGCCAGCCTGGCGCAGCTCACTCACGGGCAGGCCGCAGCTGAAATCCATCTCCCAGGTGTGGCCGTCCCGCCAGATTTCAACATTGAACTCCTGGCTCAGCGCGTTCACGCAGCTGACGCCCACGCCGTGCAAGCCGCCGGAGACCTTGTAGGTGGAGGCATCGAACTTGCCCCCGGCATGGAGCTTGGTCAACACGACCTGCACCGCCGGCATCATCTCGCCATTGCCCACCGCCATCATGTCCACGGGAATGCCGCGGCCGTCATCAACCACCGTGATCGAGTTGTCGACGTGAATCACAACCTCAATCTTTTTCGCGTAGCCGGCCAGCGCCTCGTCCACGGAATTGTCCACGACTTCATACACAAGATGGTGCAACCCCATCTCGCCCGTAGAACCGATGTACATGGCGGGACGGAGGCGCACTGCCTCAAGGCCCTCGAGAATCTTGATATTTTCGCCGGTATAGCTCCCGCTCTCCGCTGGATCGCCGGGAAGCAGGGTCTTATCAGGTGCCTGAGTCGCCATAGGTTTCCATTCGCAGGATTTTCGCTCAACTCCACCCATCAAGCCGGCTCTCGCCCCTCTTGCCGGAGCCCGTAAACAACTGCCTGAACCGATTGATAGACGAGGAATTGGAGTGAAATGCGCCTGGCTCAATTTTACCACGCAGGGAGTGCCGTCCGCGGTCCTTCACTGGGGTCGGGATGAACGCTCGGCACGACTCCACCAGAATGAGTAATGGTGACGTTAGTAACCTTTTCGGCAAAGAAGAGAATCTCTAAAAAAATCATCGACTTATCTCAGAAGTCGGGATACCATGAACGTGTTATCCGCGGAGTGACCTTTGTGCCTCCGCATCTCTAAATTGAGGTTACCTTCGATGAAGACCGCCGTTCGTATCTTTGCTTTCGCCGTCGTCGTTGCCGGGTTCGCCGCTGCCGCCACCACCAACTCCTCGCACCTGCGCGCCAGCCACCTGTCGGCAGCCTCGGCACTGCCCGCGCCTGGAGTGCTGCCAAGCTGCATGTGCAACAAGTAGTGGCCGGATGAGTAGCACGAAAGTGCTATGACGCAGGTACAATTTCACCTTGGATTTGAAGGGTATGGACGCTATTCTGAGTGAACCCTCGGGATGGGGGAATGTCTATGCCCATCGACTCACTCATGTCCGCCTTGGCCTGCTTGGAATTTCTACTCTGGGCCACCGCGGGTTTTATCTTTTGGAAGAGGAACCTTCAGCGGCGCTTTAGAGCAATGAGTGCCTACCTTGCTCTTCGCGTGATCGCTACCCCGATGCTGATTGGACTGCTACAGCTTCAGTCGCATCCCGGGATCCACCAGAAGACCTTCTATGCAATGTACTTTTACGCGTACTGGACTGTGTACATTGGAAGCGCGATTTTAATCTATTTCATCTGCGTAGAAGTCTTCCGCTCTGTCTTCGCACAATTCCCCGGTCTGATTCGGCTCGGCACAATGGCCTTCGGCTGGGCCGCGTTCATCACAGTTGTTCTGAGCTTGTCGGTCAACATCTTCGATCAGCCCATGTCACAGTACATCTGTTATGTCGCGCCCGTGCTCGTCAAGGTCGTGAGTATCGTTCTTCTGTGTCTCCTGGGGTTGCTGTGTTTCTTCATGAAGACCCTGAATCTTTCCGCACGAGATCGCCGCTTCGGCCTGATTCTCGGCTTTGGCCTGCTATCGTCCAGTGATTTCGTAGTTGGAATGCTTGTCCAGCACACTGCCTCTCTCATCACGCCGCTGCAGTTCTTGAGCGAGGTCTTGACGCTCGCCTCTATCGGCATCTGGGTCGCTTACTTCGCCTTTCCGGAACCGGCCCGGAAGCCTCTTGTCATGCCCGCCGATTCCACCATCTTTCGCTGGAATGAGATCGCTTCTGCTCTCGGCCACGGCACCCAGGTCGCAGTAGCCCAGCCAGGCAGGAGCTTTTTCCTCAGCGATGTGGAGAAGGTGGTCGACAAGGTTCTCGCCCGCAACCTGCAAGGCAGCGAAACCAAGTCCTAGAACTCACTGCGCAGCCAATGACAGCAAGGGCCGAATCTCCTCGGATTCGGCCCTTGCTGTTTTGGGAGGCGTTGGCTCCTACAACTCTGCTCACAACAGCAAAGAGGCCGGGAGCATTGTCCCGGCCTCTTCCTTCGTGCTGAACGGTAGTGGTTGTTACTCGCTCGCGACCGGCTCCACGGAGGCAAACCGCCCGCGGTTGCCATGGTCAGTAAACTTCACGCGGCCGCTCACCTTCGCGAAGAGCGTGTCGTCCGAGCCGATGCCCACGTTGACTCCGGGCTTGATGCGCGTGCCGCGCTGCCGCATGATGATCGAGCCACCCGTCACAAGCTGGCCCGCAAAAGCCTTCACGCCCAGCCGCTGCGCATTGGAGTCGCGCCCGTTTGTTGAGCTTCCGCCACCCTTTTTATGTGCCATTGCCGAATCCCTCTCTCAATCGATCTTCCGCGCCTACTTGGCAGCGGTGTAGGTCTTGCCATCGGCCTCAATGGCCTGGATGCGGACCTCTGTAAAATTCTGCCGGTGCCCCTGCATCTTCTTGTACTGCTTCTTGCGCTTCAGGTGGAAGACCAGCACCTTGTCGCCACGCCCCTCGCCCAGCACTTCGGCCGTGACTTTGGCCTTGGCAGGCTTGGCAACCGTTCCCGGCTCACCAGAAACGGCCAACACATCGCTGAACTCTACCGTCTGGTTCTCTGAACCCACGGACTCAATCTTCAACACGTCGCCCGGAGCGACTCGATACTGTTTTCCACCGGTACGAATGACCGCGTACATACATCCTCCAGCGCTTCTCCGGATTGACCGGTGCGCTTCTGCATTCCCACTGCTTGCTCGGGCGGATACTTCCGTGCCGCGGTACGCTCAAGCCGTCTGGTTCCCCGGCGAACGTCTGGCTCCACGGCAACAGGCAGGAATCGCCAAACTAGAGTAGTGTACCGGCTTTGAGGGCTCAGGTCAATCGAACCCCTGCCCGCATCGCCCCGCCCCGGAATCCACGCGTTGCACCCTCGGAACCCGGCCCGTCGCACTCTGCGCTTCACATCTTCGGTATACACTTTCCTGTGATGGAAACGACAGGATGTGGCACCGCAATTGTCACGCCATTCAAGGCGGACGGGGGAACCAACGCAATTGATGAGACGGCGCTTCGTGCGCTCGTCAACTGGCAAATTGATGCAGGCATAGACTTTCTGGTCGCCTGCGGGTCTACCGGTGAAGCGGCCACGCTGGACGAGGATGAATGGCTGCACGTGATTCATATCGTCGTTGACGCTGCGGCGGGCCGTGTTCCCGTCTGGGCAGGCTGCACGCACAACTCCACCCGGACGCTGCTGCGCCAGGCCAACTTGTTGCGCCAGGTTCGCGGTGTTGACGCCATCCTCTCCGCGAATCCGTACTACAACAAGCCGACCCAGGAGGGCCAGTATCAGCACTTTCTCGCCCTCGCCCGGGCCGTCGCGCCCATCCCGGTGGTGCTGTATAACGTGCCGGGCCGCACAGCGGCCAACCTCGAGCCTGCCACCGTCGTGCGCCTGGCAGAAAGCGCACCCAACATCCAGGCCATCAAAGAAGCCAGTGGCAAGCTCACCCAGATTACGGAGCTTATTCACTCCGTGCCGCGCGGCTTCAAGATCTTTTCCGGGGATGACAACCTGGCGCTGGCCTCCATCGGCATTGGTGCGCATGGCCTCATCAGCGTCGCCTCCAACGAGGCGCCGGCCGAGGTCAGCCGCATGGTTCGCGCTGCGCTGCGCAATGACTGGGTCACGGCACGCGAGATCGAGAAGCAGTTCGGACGCCTCTTCGAAGCCAACTTCTGGGAGTCCAATCCTGCTCCGGTGAAGACTGTGCTGAGCCTGATGGGGCGCACCACTGATGTGGTCCGGCTGCCGCTCGTGTCCCCCTCTGCCGCAACACGCGCCCGCCTGGAGCGTCTTGCCGGAGAACTTGGCCTGCTGAAGCACGCGCCGATTCCCGAAGGCTACGTCGGATTGTTCTGAGGAACGAAAGGACACTGCACATGGCGCTCGCGTCGCGCATCACGAGCATTCTGTTTCTCGGGCTCATTAGTGCGGCTCTGCCCGGCGGCCGCCCTCTCTGTGCGCAAAATCAGCCGGGCAGCAATCCGGAACCGGATCGGGACGCGCTGCTTAAACTCAAGCCCAACATCGTGGGCCAGCGCGGCCGCACGTTCATCGAGCCCGACCCGATGAACTTTGCCGATCATGCCGGCTTTGTCTCCATCTTCGATGGCAAAACTCTTGGCGGATGGGACGGCAGGCCCGGAGTGTGGTCGGTTCAGGATGGCGCGATCGTCGGCACCTCGACCGACGACCACAATGCAGGCAACACCTTCCTCGTCTACCACGGTGCGGAGGCGCGCGACTTCGACCTCAAGTTCGAAATCAAGGTGGAGTGGGGCGGCGGCAGCGGCATCCAATATCGCAGCAGCACCGGCATTCCATCCGGAAGAGTTGCGGCCAAGGGCGAGCCGCCGCTCGACCCGCGCTGGGTGATGATTGGCCCGCAAGCCGACTTCTGGTACCCGCTCAACGCCCAGGCAAAGCAATACAGCGGTCAGCTCTACTCGCAGAACACCTCGCGCGGCATTATCGTGTGGCGCGGCCAGGTGGTGCAGACGCTACCCGGCAAAATCCCGCAGCTTGTGGGCGTCATCGCAGATCGCAGCCAGCTCGGCACCTTCGTCAAAGATGGCGCATGGAATGAGTACACGATCATAGCCCGCGGCGGAGTTATCCTGCATATTCTCAATGGCCAGCTCATGGCTGTTCTCATTGACGACGATCCCGCCTCGTCGAACAACGTGCCGGGGCTCTTCGGCCTTCAGATTGAAGGCACGCCGTGCAAGGTTTCCTTCCGCAATCTCTGGCTGCGCAAGCTGAATTGACCGCAGTGCTTTTCGCGCCATCCTTTCTGCACGGACGCAACCCTCTCAAAAATCTTTCGGTACCGCGCAACTTTCCCTGAGCCTTTCGTGTTGAGACGGGAAGACGGCACACACTGATCTGACTTCAACATCTCTCCGTGCCGTCCTATTCAAAAACTACAGCGACGTTACCTTGGAGGCCTCTGGGGACGTGCTTCAGGAGTTGTGTCTGACATGAGAATGACCACAGAAAACAAGCGCGTATTTGCATCCATAGGCCTGATGACCGCAGCACTCTTTCTCGTCGCTGGCTGCAGCAGCGGAATGTCCACAGGCTCAACCGTCACCTCAGCAAACACCGGCGCCGCATTCGTCGTTGGCACCGATGCGCCGATGGCTAGCGTAACTTCGTTTGTGGCGCAACTTCAGAGCGTCACGGCCACCGACGCAAAAGGCAACACGGTCTCGCTCGTCAGCGGATCGCCAACCATCGACTTTGCCCGTTACAACGGCCTGCAAACGTTGCTCGATCTCAACAACGTCCCTGAAGGCACCTACACCGGCGTGCAGATTACCCTCGGCCCGACGGCAACGATTGGTTACCTGAATGTGACCGGCACTTCCGCACCCACCATTCAAACGATGAATGCAACACTCACCTCGCAGACGGCGACGGTGACGCTTGCGAACCCGCTGGTTGTTGCCTCCGGCGCGGCCCCGGTCGGTCTGCGTGTGGACTTCCAGATTGCCAAGTCGATTCAGGTGGATTCCAGCGGCAACATCACAGGCACGGTGACACCAACATTCAAAATCGACAGCGTTGGCGTGGATGACGCGAAGGCGTACGTGGACGAATACAACGCCGCGGTTCTCAGCGTGAACGCCGCCGGGCAGTCGTTCGTCGTGCAAGGGCCGCATGGTACGCAACTCAACGTGAGCGTGAATGGGCAGACCGAGTGGGACGGCGATGCCAGTCTGAGCAATCTCAGCTCCAGCACCATCGTTCAGCTTTCGGGCAAGCTCGACAAGGTGACCGGTGCGCTCGATGCGGATGAGGTCGAGATTCTCTCTCAGCAGGGCTTCTATGCCAGCGGCCAGGTCACTTATGTGACTCCGGCGTCAGGCACGGCCACAAGTTTTGACATGTACGTGCGCGGCCTTCTGCCCAGCACCACAGGGCTCACGCTCGGCCAGATCGCAACCGTCGATCTGACCGGTTCCGAGAAGTTTTCCATCTACTGGATGCACGATGCGCTGGCGCAATTCCTGTTCAACGCAGATGGCCTGTTGCCCGGTCAGGATGTTGCGGTGGGCGGACCGGCCAGCGGCGCTACGAATCCGCAGAGCGTCTCCGTACATCGTGTGGTGTTGCGGGACTGGGGCTTCAACGGAACGGTTGTGCCGGGCAGCGAAAACACGTCCAGCCATACCTTTCAGATGCAGGTCAACGGCTTTGCCGGTGTGCTAATTCCGCAGACGGTCACGGTGTACATTGGCGGCGACGCCCAGTACCGCAATGGCTTCTCTCAGGAAAGCGATATCACCGACGGTGCCAAGGTGCGGGTGGTCGGCGTTCTGCTCAAGGACCCGATGAATGGCAATCCCGTCATCGTCGGTCACTACGTCGATTCACAGAATTGAGCGTCGCGACTGGCTGTTTCGCAAGCGCCGGGGCCGGAGTCTAGGCCTCGGCGTTCCTTTTTCGATTCGCCTGGCACCTTCCGCAAGCCTTATACCTGCTGATGCTTCTCCCCGATGAGGTGAGCGGCAATCAACCCCGATTGATAGATGGTGGGCAATCCGCTGCCGGGATGCGTTCCGCCGCCAACGAGATAGCAGTTGTCCAGTTCCTCAAACCGATTGTGTGGGCGGAAGTAGAGCATCTGGTTCATGGTGTGTGCTAGATTGAACGTCGCACCATGGAAGATGCCCGCGGCTTCCCAGTCAGCGGGCGTGACGATGCGTTCTGCTTCGATATGTGGACGCAGATCCCCCATAGGCGTGCGCTCGGCAATGATATCCAGCACCATGTTCCGAAAGCGGTCCTTCTCCTTCGACCAGTCGATTCCGCTCGCATTGTTTGGAACAGGGACAAGGATGTAAAGGGCAGACTTTCCCGCAGGCGCAACGCTGTCATCCATGAGACTGGAGTTTCTGATGTAGAAAGAAACATCTTCCGACAACCTGAGCGTGCGGAAGATGTCCTCGGTGTTTTTGCGATAGTCGCGCGCAAACACGATGCTGTGATGCGGCATATCTTGAAAGACCTTGTCCAGCCCCAGATACAACATGAAAGTTGAACAGGAGTATTTCTTCTTTCCGAGCTTCTCCGGAGAATACTTGCGAAGCAGGCCGGCAGGAGCAAGGGTCTTCATCGCATGAGCAAAGTCGGCATTGACCACGGTCTCGTCCGCGTGAATCCTTCTTCCATCTTCAAGGATCACGCCTTTGACCTTGCGCTGCTCTACGAGCAATTGCTTCACCGGCGTGTTGAGATGAATGACGGCGCCGTTCTCCTCGGCAACTCTGGACATGGCCTTTGAAATCTCTGATAACCCGCCCCGCACATGAAAAATGCCGAACTCATGCTCAATATACGGAAGGATGACAAAGAAGCCCGGGCACTCCCATGGAGACATGCCAAGATATTTGGATTGGAAGGTAAAAGACAGGCGCAATCGTTCGGAGCGGAAGTAGTTGCCCAGATATTGATAGAGGGTACTGCCAAAGGGAATGTAAGGAATCGCGCGAAGAAATGTGGGCTTGAAGAAGTCGCTCAGCGAAGAGTAATCCTTTTCAAGGCATGCATAGATGTGGCGGAAGCGATTGCTCTCGCGCTCGAAAAACTTGTCGAGCCCGGCTTCTTCGCCGGGAAAGCAGCGAGCGATTTCATTCTTCATCTGCTCCCGATCCTCAGTCACATCCAGAGAGAAATCGGGAAAGATAAGCCGATACATCGGATCGAGTCGCTGGAAGTCGAGGTAGTCCTCGCTTCTGACTCCTGCTTCCTTAAAGGCCCTGTCGAGAACGAACTTCATCATCAGAAAGGTCGGCCCCAGGTCGAAGCGAAAATCGCCTACGGCGAGTTCCGAGTTGCGTCCTCCTACGGTCCCAGCCTTTTCAAACACTTCGACGTCGAACCCTCGTTTGGCGAGAACCATCGCCGCCGTGAGACCTCCGGGACCCGCGCCGATTATGGCGATCTTCTTCTTTTCGCCGCTACTCTTACGATTCACTTTCCCTGCTTTCTTTGCATCAGACCGTCGCTGCTTTGAAGTCGTCAATGAAGCGGCGCATGTCGCGCAGCAAAACAGCGTCTGGATTTGCGCGAATCACCATTCCGTCCAGATACATGAGGCTCTTGATGATGTCGAACATCCCTTCGTCAAAGCTCATGCCCGACAGCACGCCAAGCCGTATCGTCTGCATCATCTTTTTCGTCAAGCTGACCTGGCTCACTGTCTTTCCGGGGAAGTCCCGATAGAGATCGAGAAACTTCGATTCAAACTGAGCGAATTGTTTGCCGCCGATCGGGACCTCTGCCATCGCGTTCAAGGAGCGTGCCGATGCCGGGTAATCGTCCAGGCTCAGGGCATCAAAGAAGCGAAAGAGATTCTTCCTCGTGCGCTCTGAGACACTCCCGATATAGCCCGTATCGAGAAAGTAAAATTCATCTCCATCGAGAACGATATTTCCAGGATGAATATCCCCATGAAAGGTGCCGATCGCGAACATGAAGAAACCGTGCAGATGAAACAACTCCAGAAGGCTGGCATACGTCAGCTTGCCCAGATTGAGCATTTCGTCCAGAGTAGGGCCATCGGCATATTCTGAGACCAGGATCTGCTCGCTCGATAATTCCTTGAAGACTCTGCGGAAACGCAGGCGCGAAAGGTCGAACCGGCCCTGATTGACTTCAACGAGAGCCTGCATCCGCTCCCATCCGGCAATCTCATTACGTAGATCAAGCTCGCTGAGCGTCATCTTCTCAATTTCATGAAGCAGGCTCACTGGATTGGCGACGCCGCGAAGCTTGGGATAGAAAAACGTCGCAAGCTGAAAGAGACGGCGAACGTTCTTGACATCGCGCTTGAAGTGCCGGGAGTAGTCCTGCTTGATCACTTTAACGGCGACCTTCTCGCCGGTTTTCAGCACCGCGCGATGAACCTGGCCGATGGAAGCCGATGCAAAGGGCTTGGGGTCAAAGCTCTGGAAGTTTTCGAGATAACTCTTCCCTGCATAGCTCTCAATGAGCCGTATCGCGTCTTCTGCGGGAAGGCTATCTGTATTGCTGTAGAGGCGCGCGAGGGCACGACAGCGATCTTCCCCAAGAAAATCCGGCCTGAGGGCGAAGACCTGGCCTATCTTTACCGCAAGCAGGCCCAGGCTTTGGATATAGGCTACGTCCGGTTCGCGATCGTAATAAATTGTGTTGAGCAAACCGAGGAAGGTCAGCGCGTTCATGCACTCTCACTTGAGTTCACGCGTTTGATGCTTTGCGTGGACCAGGGGAGGCGCTGGATTCCCTTCTTACGATAGGGCTGAATTCCATCAGCACACTTTTCAGTCTCACCAACAGATGCCCCGACGGACGAAGCAGGTTCAGCCCGCTAATGCAGCCTTCACCGCCTCGCTCACCAGGCGGCCCTCGGCGCGAAGGCCCGCGGCCTGCAACTTCGCCTGCACGGCCTTGATGATGGGCCCCATCTCTTTCGGCGTGGGCTTCTGGCCGGTGGCGGCAGCATGCTCGGCCACGGCTTCTGCCACCATCGTTCGCAGTCCTGCCTCGTCCAGAGCTTTGGGTAGGAATTCTTCGATCAAGGTAATTTCGGCGGCTTCCTTCGCGGCCAGCTCCGGCCGGTTGCCTTTGGTGAACTGCTCGATGGAGTCGCGCCGTTGCTTGATCATCGTGGCCAGCGTCTGCTGTTCTTCGGCGGGCGTCAACGCTTCGCGCTTGTCAATCGCTTTGTTCTTCAGCGCGGCCTTGATGAGCCGCAGCGTGCCCGTGCGCTCCGCGTCCCGCGCCTTCATCGCAGTCACAATCAACTGACTGATCTGTGCTTCCAGTCCGCCTGCCTCGCTCATGGTTCCCTTCCTGTCCCTTCGATTCTAACGGAACCCGGCTTACGCCCCTGCCGCCTTTGCCGTGCCGGATGCGCACTGCCGGAAACAGTTGCCTGGCAATCGCATCAATGCTTTTCATGCTGCGCAACCCTTTCTTTCATGGGCAGATAGCCCGGCACAACTTCTAGCCACGAACTGCATTGAAGTAACTAGAGGTGCAAATCGATGAAGCTCAAATCGATGACGATTTTGCTACTCAGCCTTGGAACTCTTGCTCCCGCTGCGGCGGTTGCGCAGCAAGCCAGCCCCGGAATGCTGAATTATGTGGAAGGCTCGGTCTCCGTCGAAGGCCAGCCCATGAACGACAAGAGCGCAGGCCAGGTGACGTTGAACCCCGGGGAGAGCCTGACCACTGCGACCGGTAAAGCCGAGATTCTGCTGACGCCCGGCGTCTTCCTGCGGGTCGATGACAACAGCGCTGTGCGGATGATCTCTCCCAGCCTGACCAAAACCCAGGTGGAGCTTGTGCATGGGCGCGCAGGTATCGAGGTTGATCAGGTGCTGCCCGAAAACGATCTGGAAATCATCGACAGCGGCGTCGTCACACAATTGGTTAAGCCCGGCTACTACGAATTCAACGCCGACAACCCCAGCCTGATGGTCTTTGACGGAAAGGCGGCGGTTGAGGTGCGCGACGGCAAGTACAAGGTGGTCAAGAGCCACCATGCCATGAATCTTGCTCCCGCCGCGGGGCTCGCGGCGCTGGCCAAAGTAAAGCCAACGAGCTTCGATCCGCGCAAGGCGCAAGACGACTTGTACAACTGGAACAGCGTGCGCTCAGAGTACCTTGCCGAGGACAACAACCAGATCGCTGGCCAGTACGCCGGCGCGGGCTACAACCCCGGCTGGTACTGGGATCCCTACGCGCTGGACTACACCTTCATCGGCGGTGGGCCCTTCTGGAGTCCGTTTGGCTGGGGCTTCTATCCCTTTGGCTGGGGATGGGGAGGCATGGGCTGGGGTGGATACTACGGGGGTGGCTATTATGGCGGCGGCTACTACGGTGGCGGGGGCAACGGCTACCATCGCTTCGGCAATAACGCCGGCGGGCTGGGAAACCGGCCGATCGGCGGACCCATCCACGGAGGCGGATTTCACAGCATGGGCGGGTTCCATAGCGGTGGTGGATTCCACAGTGGCGGCTTCAGCGCAGGCGGCTACCATGGCGGTGGGGGCGGCGGCTTTGGCGGGGGTGGTTTCCATGGCGGTGGCGGCGGTGGCGGCTTTGGCGGGGGTGGTGGGGGCTTCCACGGAGGCGGTGGTGGCGGTGGCGGTGGAGGACATCGCTAATCCCATTCCTGCTATGCGCTTCGATGGGCCGGAGGTTGATCTCCGGCCCATTTCCTTGGCGCATCCTGGGCAATCTACCCTATCCTACTCATATATATGTATTTCCTCCTGAAATCCGAACTCCAACCGTTTCCTCTCCGCCTGGCAATTCTCGGTAACTCATCTTTTTGATTCAGATTCACAAAAACCACAGAAGTGTGTATTCTGTGACTATTCCGGCCGAGACATCCCGATATCCGGCCGGACACGAGGAGATGCCCATGATTCGCAAGACCCGCCTTTTTACGCCCGGACCGACCCCCCTGCTTCCGGCGGCCCAGTTTGCCATGGCCGCAGCCGACATGCATCATCGCACGCCTGAGTTCCGCGCCCTCTACCAAAAGGTCCTCGCCCAGCTCAAAGTCTTCGTCGGCACTAAGAATGATGTCCTGCTGCTCTCCTCGTCCGGCACAGGAGCCATGGAGGCTGCCGTCTCGAATCTCACCTCGCCCGGTGATCGCGTGCTGGTGCTGACCGCCGGCAAATTTGGCGAGCGCTGGGTTGATCTGGCCAAGGCCTTCGGCTGCCAGGTGGATGTGCTCAAGGCACCTTACGGCCAGACCTTCGACCTCGGTGAAGTCCGCAAAGCGATCAAACCCGAGCACCGCGCCCTCTTCGTGCAGGCAACGGAGACCTCCACCGCCGTGCGCCACGACGTGGAAGCTCTCGCGCGTCTGATCAAGGAAGTCAGCCCGGAAACACTGCTCGTCGTTGACGGCATCACCGGCCTCGGCACCACGCACTTCGATGTGGACGGCTGGGGCATCGACATCCTCATCGGCGGCTCGCAGAAGGCCGTCATGATTCCTCCCGGCCTGGCCTACCTGAGCGTGAGCGACAAGGCCTGGGCGGCGATGGAGAAGTCGAAGAATCCCCGCTACTACTTTGACCTGCGCAAAGAGCGCAAAAATGCAATGAAGGGCGAGAGTGCCTACACGCCCGCCGTGGCGCTGATCGCCGGACTCGGCGCTGCGCTCGACTACATTGCCGGGCAGGCCGGTGGTGACCTCGAAAAGGGCCGCATCGCGCTCGTCAACAATGCGCAAGTCAACGCAGCCGCCACACGCGCCGGTCTGGTCGCGCTGGGATTCACCCTTTTTGCTCCCACGGCCCCTGCGGCCGCAGCCACCGCTGTCGCCGTACCCGAAGGCATGGATTCGAGCGATGTGGTTAAGGCTCTCAAGACGCGCTTCGCTTCAGTTATCGCCAACGGCCAGGGCGAGATGAAGGGCAGGATCTTCCGCATCGCGCATCTTGGTTTCTTTGATTTTCTCGACACCATCGCTCTGCTTGGCGCCATGGAGCACATCGCCAAGGACACGCTCAAGCTGCCCGTGCAATACGGCCAGGCCGTCGCCGCCGCGCAGCAGATCTATGCCGACGCGGTGAAGAGCTAGGAGCTGCCTCAATGCCCGAACTCACCTTCGGAGAAAAGCTGATCATCGCTCGCAGGCAGCTTGATCTCTATCAATATCAAATGGCCGAGCGGCTGGGCGTGCATCCAAACTCGCTCACCAAATACGAACGCGGCGAAGGTAAGCCGCACGCCGCCGTGGTGCGGATGTTCGACCTCCTCTGCGAGCAGGAGGGCATCCGCTTTGACGAGTACAAATCCGCTCAAGAGGGCAAGGGAGAAGCCATGAAGATCGTACTGGCAGAGAAGGTGTCTCCGGCAACGCTGGCCGTATTTGCGGCCGAGCCGGGATGGGAAGTTCTTACTCATGACAAGCTGCCCAACGGCCTGCCTGCCGCGCTGGCAGATGCCGATGCGCTTGTAGTGCGCTCGGCCGTGCAGGCGGACGATGCTCTGATGGAGCACGCGCCGAAGCTTCGCGTCATCGGCCGCGCCGGAGTCGGCGTGGACAATATCGATGCGGAAGCCGCCACGCGCCGCGGTATTGTCGTGATGAACACGCCCGGTGCCAATGCAGTCGCCGTCGCCGAGCTGACCTTGTGCCTGATGATTGCGCTGGCCCGCAAGGTGACTGCCGCAAACAACTCGATGCATGCCGGCAAGTGGGAGAAGAAATCGCTGCAAGGCAGCGAGCTGCGCGGCAAGACGCTCGGCATCCTGGGCCTGGGCCGTATCGGCCTCGAAGTTGCAAAGCGCGCGAAAGGCTTCGGGCTTGAGATCATCGGCAGCGATCCCTTCGTCTCGGCCGCGGTTGCGCGCGAGAACGGCATCAAGCTCGTCTCGCTCGAAGAGCTCATCTCCGGGTCCGACTACCTGACGCTGCACGTCGGCCTCACCCCGCAGACCGCAGGCATCATCAATGCGAAGAACATCGCAGCGATGAAGAAGGGTGTACGCATCATCAACTGTGCCCGCGGCGAGCTTGTGGATGAAGTCGCGCTTGTCGAGGCTCTGAAGAGCGGCCACGTCGCAGGAGCCGCGCTCGATGTGCTCACGGAAGAACCGCCGAAGAACTCGCCCTTCTTCGGACTCGACAACGTCATTCTCACGCCGCACATCGCGGGTTCCACCGCAGAAGCGCAGGAAGCCGTGGGCGTGCAGATTGCGATGCAGGTGCGTGAGTACCTCAAGCTTGGCGTCGTGCAGAACGCGGTCAACCTGCCGTCGCTGAGCCACGAGGAATACGTGAGCCTCGCTCCGTACATCGACCTCGCCGGCCGGCTTGGCTCGTTCCTCGCACAGACGGGCAAGGGTGGCATCGAAGCCATTCACATCATCTACGGCGGTGCGCTCGCGGAGGCCAAGACGGACCTTGTGCGCAACGCCGCCATCGAGGGCCTGCTGCAGGGGCTGGAGAATGTGAACCGCATCAATGCTGCGGCGGTCGCGCAGGAGCGCGGAGTCCGCGTGCATGAGGAAAAGAAGGCGAGCCACCGCGGCGGCGCGGCAACGGTGTTGACCATCGAGCTGCACTCGGCTGCCGGCAAAAGCGAGGCCAGCGCTACCGTGATTCACGGCGAACAGCCCCGCCTGCTGGAGTTCGACGGCATCGACATTGAGGCGCCGCTCGAGGGTAATCTCCTCGTCTGCCGCAACCTCGACGTCCCCGGCGTCATTGGCAAAATCGGCACGATGCTCGGCCAGCACAACGTTAACATCGCCAACTTCGCTTTGGGTCGCGAGCGCTCCGGGCCCAAGCCCGTCAAGGCTCTCGCAGCGGTGCAGGTCGATGCTCCTGTATCGAAGGAAGTGCTCGAGGCTCTTGGCACCATTGAGGCGCTGATTGAGGCCAAGCTCGTGCAGTTGGCTTAATTCTTTCTGGATTTGCCGCAGCTCACCGCGCGCTCTGGCTGTCTCAGCAGGGCGCGCATTTTTTGCGGAGTCTCTTACGGCTGACCGTTCGCGCCGCTCGGCACGTGGCTGGTCATTCCTTTCAGCATGAACTCGCGAATGAGATTGGACGCCGCGTCAGCACCCGTCTCTGCCAGCCCGTTCAGCAGCGTCAATGAAACGCCGCGATCGGCAGCAGGATAGTAAGCATTCGAGATGGCGCCCGCCGAAAAATTGCCCAGCACGTTCGCGTAGTTCGGCTTCCAGCGTCCGTCATCGCCGCGCGCAACCACCGCAGCCGACATGGCGTAGAGGGAGCGCGACATCCAGCCTCCCTTGCCCTTGTAAAAGTAGCGCGGATCCTCGCGGAAGATCGCCGGGTACACTGCCCGGCCCAGCAGATTGCTCGAAACATGGTTGGCCATTGCCGCGCCATAGCGCTTGCCATAGCCTTCCAGTCCTGGGCCGTACGCCGGAAACACATTCTGGTACTGCTCGGCCCCCGCCACACCCGCCACCATCAGGAACGACACTGGATCGAGAATCGCACGCATGCTCAGTTGGAATTTCTGCTTCGCGAGCATCGGCGGAGCGTTCCAGTCATATGAGCTATAGAAGTTCGGGATCACCCCACCGATTCGCTGCTGCACAGCAATCCGCACCTGCTCTTCTGACAGCACGGCAGGATCACCGACGACAGTCACGCTGGTCACGCCGCCCGTCACAGCCAGCTTGATCGATGGCACAATCAGGCTTTCGCCGCTTTTGAGGCCGATTTCGCCGGAGGTGTACGGACTCATATCCGTGCCTGTCACGCGGAGGCGGTACACGCCCGCGGCCACATTTTCAAAGGCGAACTGGCCGTCGCTGCCCGACTGCATCGACTGCTGCGAGACGCTTCCGCTGCCCAGCAGCTCTATGCGCGCGCCCTGTACCACATCGCCATTGGCGTCGAGTATGGTTCCGGAGATCATGCCCGCCGCAACCGCGCTCGATGGCGCAGCGGCAACTGCTGCGTTGATCTCGGCAGACACTTCCGCAACTTGTATCTCAGTGGATTGGGCCTGAGAATGGGCCTGAGAATATTCCTGGGAATGCCCCGCGACTGCAGCGACACTGCATACCGTCCATGCAAACAAAAGAGCCGCCCTCACGGGCACACAGCTTCGTAACAATTTCGACCTCAATGATCTTGCAGCGCGATGGACTGCGCATGCACCTATCTGGTAGACGCACAGTTGAGCGCCTCGTTTTGCAAGTGTGCAGATGAATTGTCCGTCATCTTAGCGGCGTTGCAGACCAACTTGACGCATGCGTTGGCCTTGTCTGTTCGCGTGATTGGAGTTACGCTCCGTCACACTTAGCCGAACATGCCTGGAAACCCCATCCATCCGCGCAGGTAAGCAAGCTGGCCCAGGTGATAGGTGTCGTGCCACGCCAGCACAGCGACAAAGCCACTCAGCTTGCCATCCGGGCTAGGTGGTCCCGGCGGCGCAGGGGCTGCGAGGGCCTCTTCGGTTACTGCTTCCAGCGCCTGTCCGAGTTCTTTCGCCGCGTCGCGCCAGGCGGTAAGCAACGCCTCTGGCGCCAGATATGCAGTGCCTTCCTGAATCTTTGTACTGCGCGCAAAGACATCCAGACCCGGATACTCCCACTTCATGCCAAGCCGCGCGATCAGTGCTTGCCGCGCCCAAAGCATGTGACCAGCAATCCACTCGATGTGGTTGGAGTGATCGTTGGGTCGGCTCAGCCATTTCTCGGCCGGAATCCCAGCCACGACCTTTTCAAGGGAGTTGGTGTTGCTGCGAAACTCCCCCGCTGCTGCGGCAATGATGGCGGGAACGGGCATAAAGGGCCTCCTTGGGGATTTGAGCTGCTTTGTTGAGATGCCTCATGGATACGCTGCCGGACTCGCAGTGGTCAAATGCGGGCGGCGGAGACGCGAAACGCCGGAGCATTCTGCCCGGCGTCTCGTTGATTCAAGAATGGACGCTTACGCGCGGCTCAGATACGCACCCTCGCTCGTGTCCACGCGAATCTTCTCGCCTTCATTGATGAACGGCGGCACCTGCACCACCAGCCCTGTTTCGGTCTTCGCGGGCTTAGTCACACTCGACGCCGTGGCCGACTTCAGCCCCGGTTCAGTCTCCACCACGGTCAGCTCCACTGTGCCCGGCAGTTCGATGCCCACGGCCTGCCCGTCAAAGTAGCTCACCTTAATCTGCAGATTGGGAGTCAGATACTCCACTGCATCGCCCAGCGTCGTGTGCTTCAGCACGGTCTGCTCGTAGTTCTCAGGATTCATGAAGTAGTAGTCGTCGCCGTCGTTGTAGAGGAACTCCATCGCCACTTCATCCACCACCACGCGCTCAATCGCGTCGGCAGAGCGAAAGCGGTGCTCGAACATCGCGCCCGACTTCAGGTTGCGCAGCTTGGCCTGGATGAACGCGCGCAGGTTGCCTGGCGTGCGATGCTCCACCTTGAAGACCAGGTGCAACTGGTCGTTGTGCTTGATGATCATGCCCGGACGCATTTGGGTGGCGGGAATCGCCATAAATGTAAAACTCCTTGCTCAATCTTGGGTGAAATACGCTGAATAATCTGGCCTTGGCCCAATCTTCATTGTAGCGTAGGGGCGGGATGCCTCGCACTTCACGCGCACCGCTCGCCGTCTTGCTGCTGCTCTGCCTGCTCGGGTCGCTTGGCCCGTTGCGCAATGAATTCGGACCAGCCGTCGTACACCCAGCGGTGCTGCCGTGGCTGCTCCCGGCCTGGCCCTTTTTGCTGGCAGCGATCCTTGCTGCGGCTTTCACGGTGTTGCGCCGTATTCCATGGCCATCTGCGCGCTATTTCCGTTCGACGATCCTCATCGGCATTGGTCTCTTTGTGCTCCCCTCGCTCACACTCCTGTGCGTGAAGACGTGGATTGATCCCTTCACACAGGTCACGCTGCTCGCGCTCACGCCGGTATTCACGGTCGTGTTTCAACCTTACCTTGCGCCGTCTTCTTTAGCGCCACGCCACGCGCTTGCTGCTGCCATTGCAGCGGCCGCAGGACTGCAACTAGTGTTTCCCTTCCAACTGCCCGGCACGATCGCGGCGTTCACGGCATGGCTTGTCCTTGTACTCGCCATTGTTGCCATTGCTGCTGCCTATTGCAGCGCCACTCATCTTGCATCGCAACTTCCGCTGTCATCCGCCGCGCCGTTGGCAGCCATCGCCTGCGCAGCCTGCACCGTTGCGCTTCTGCTTGCCGGCGTCGTCGAGCACGCGTTCGGCGTGACTCTCGCTGCTCCGCCCATCGGTGTCCTATGGCTGGTGCTGGTGGATACGCCCAGCATTCTTCTGCTGTTCTGGCTTTTGCCGCGCATCTCCGCTTCGCGCATCACAGCACGCTTCATCCTGTCGCCGCTCTTCAGCACTCTCGCAAGCATTGCCCTGATGCGGCCTTCACTCACACTGCGCGATGGACTCGGCCTGACCCTCGCCGGTGCCGGGAGCGTTTGGCTGCTTCTTGCCCCAGTTTCCGGACCCGAAGCTACCACTTCATCCCTTCTCCTCAGCGACGATTTGCGGCTCTAGTCAACCGTTTCAGTTGTGACCCGTCACATGCATCCTGTACCATGACCCGCGGGTTGCAAATCGTCCAATTTCCGGAGCCTCTTTATGCGTCCTGCCCATGCTCTGCGCCGCCTCGCCGCCTTCGTCTTCGCCTTCACAACAACTGCCGCGATTCTGGCGCAATCGTCCGTGCCCGCATCCGCACCCTATAAGAACCCTGCGCAGCCAGTTGAAAAGCGCGTCGCCGATCTGCTGAGCCGCATGACGCTTGAAGAGAAGGCGACGATGCTCTCCGGTTCAGCTTGGATGGATTCCGCTCCGATCCCGCGCCTTGGCATTCCCGCCATCAAGATGGCCGACGGTCCGATGGGCGTGCGCGCATGGGGCGGCCCATCGGCGCAGACAAACACCGCGCAATACGCGCAGAAGGTAGAATCGACCGCCTTCCCTTCCGGTATCGCCATGGCCTCCTCGTGGGACACGGCACTGATCGAGCGCGAAGGTCACGCCATCGGGCAAGAGGTCAAAGCGCTCGGCCGCGACATGATCCTCGGCCCCACCGTGAACATCAATCGCGTGCCGCTGTGGGGCCGCAACTTTGAAGGCTATGGCGAAGATCCATATCTCTCCGGCCAACTCGCCGTCGCCTACGTACATGGCGTGCAGGCTGAAGGCGTCATCCCTTCCGTCAAACACTTCGACGCCAACAACGAGGAGTTCGAGCGGCACCGCATCGACGCGCATATCGACGAGCGCACCCTGCATGAGATCTACCTGCCCGCCTTCAAGGCAGCTATCCAGCAGGGCGGCGCGTGGAATGTGATGTCGGCCTACAACAAGGTCAACGGCATTC